>DASSXC010000019.1:0-2117 GCA_035704205.1 Solirubrobacterales bacterium
GTGTCGGTATCGGTGTCGCCGACCAGGGTGAGGAAGACCTCCTCGAGGGAGGGCTGCTTCTCGACGTACTCGACCTTGGCGGGCGGTAGGAGTTGCTTGAGTTCGGCGAGGGTGCCGTTCTGGATGATCGTGCCGTGGTGCAGGATCGCGATGCGGTCGGCCAGCTGCTCGGCCTCATCGAGGTACTGGGTGGTCAGCAGCACTGTCGTACCGCCCTTGGCGAGTTGCTTGACTGTCTGCCACACCTCGATCCGCGCCTGTGGGTCCAGGCCGGTGGTCGGTTCGTCGAGGAAGATGATCGGCGGGTTGCCAATCAGGCTCATCGCGATGTCCAACCGACGGCGCATACCGCCCGAATACGTCGACGCCTTGCGCTTCCCGGCGTCGGTGAGCGCGAAACGGGCGAGCAGGTCGTCGGCGATCGCACCCGGGCTCTTCAGATGGCGAAGCTTCGCGACCAGGACGAGGTTCTCCCGCCCGCTGAGGACTTCATCGACCGCAGCGAACTGGCCGGTCAGGCTGATCGACTGGCGCACCTCGCCGGGCTTGCCGACGACGTCATAGCTGTGGACCGTGGCCGTGCCCGCGTCGGCCTTCAGCAGCGTCGACAAGATGCGCACGAGCGTGGTCTTGCCTGCGCCGTTCGAGCCGAGGAGCGCGAAGATGCTCCCCGCGTTCACGTCGAAGTCGACGCCGCGCAGCACGTGCAGGTCCTTGAAGGACTTCTCAATACCCTGCACCCGGATCGCGGGTGCCTCGGCCTGGTGGGTGGTCACTTCTGCTCCTCTCGCTCGGCGTCCTCGATCGCCTTGGTCAGGCGGGCGCGCTCCTTGTCGATCCACTGCTTGCCGGAGTAGGCCTGCGCGAAGGTCTCGGCGAACTCGACCGGGTCGTCGCCGACAATCTCGCGCAGCGGCGTCCCATCGACTGCGGCGCGCTCCCAGAGGTCGGCGAAATCGCCGAACATCGTCAGGAGGGTGTCGCCATCGGTAATGCCCCCGTAGTACATGAAGTACCGGTGGAACGCCTGCGCGGCGGTGCCGTACGGTTCGGGGAGGGCCTCGATGCGGGCCCGGTACTGCTTGAACTGCTTCTTCTGCTCGAGCGACCCGGTGAGGGTCTCGATCCACTTGGCGGCCATGGCTACTTCTCTCCTTCTTCCCGCTGGTGCTCGATGTGGTGGAGCTGTTCGATCCGTTCCGCGAGGAAGCTCCAGGCCCTCCAGAACTCCTCGAGATCCGCTCGCCCGTTGGCGTTGAGCGTGTACACCTTGCGAGGCGGCCCCTTGTCGGACGGAACCTTCGCCACGTCGACGAAGCCGCGCTGCTCGACCCTGACGAGCAGCGCGTAGACGGTGCCCTCGACGATGTCGGTGAAGCCCTGCTCCCGAAGCTGCGCGGTGATCTCGTACCCGTAGGCCGGCTGCACCGCGAGGAGGGCGAGAACGATGCCTTCCAGCGTGCCCTTGAGCATCTCCGTCATCTGCTTCCCCATAACCGCCGCCCTCCTTCCGCTATTCGGTATCACTGAGTACTACTAGATAGTAGGACAGAGTACCGGTAGATAGCAAGACTGAATACCAGATTCTTTTCGGCACTACGTACGGCGTGGCTCTATGACCAGGAGCCGGCGCCCGTCACCAACGGTGGTAGAAGCCCCAGTGGCTTGGCCTAAGCTTCTTTCGCCGAAGGAAGGACCAGCGCGCGACGGTCATCAGATGCGTCGGGCTGGGATGTCCTCGGTCATCCACGGGGCGTGTGCCGGCACTCTCGGTCTGGTCGCCGATGGCGGATATAGGTCAGCTGATCGTCCGGGCCGCCGACGGCGATGTTGGGTGCGCCGAGGCGCGCAAGCTGGTTGGCAGCGGCGGTTCACAGTCGGCTATGCGGCTGCGTACGTACGCGAATGCCATTCAGCCAATGGAGCGGCTCTTCGACGGTTTCTTGTTCTTCGTCGACTTCGGGGTAGGCGCGCTGCCGGACACCAGGGACGTCGATCCGGCGAGGCTGCCCCGCGGAATCCTGCCGACGGTGCCGGTGCAGATCCGAGACGATCTTGGCGTTCCCGCGCTGGTGTTCAACAGCGAGACTGAGGCGCCGGCGCTCTTCCCGGTGCGC
>DASSXC010000020.1:0-17442 GCA_035704205.1 Solirubrobacterales bacterium
CTCGATCTCGGCGGTGCTGCTCGTCCCCAGCCCCGCCTTCCGCTCGGTCTCGCTGGGGATCATGGTCTCGGTCCTGTTCGTGCTGGCGGCGACGCTGACGCTGTTGCCGGCGGTGCTGGCCAAGCTCGGGCCCAGGGTCGACGGGCTGTCCCTGCCCTGGGCCGGCAGCGGCGATCGCGGCTCGCCGCGGCTCGCTCGCTGGGGGGAGCTGCTGTGGCGGCGGCCATTCCTGTTCGGCTGTGTCGCCCTGGCCCTCCTCGTCGGTCTCGCCCTCCCGGCCCTCGGCCTGAAGACGGGGATGCCCTCGATGAAAGTCGTCCCCGTGGACGACTCCTCGCGAGTCGGCTACCGGCACCTCAGCGCCGCCTTCGGCGCGGGCGCGCCGGCGACGATCCAAGTCACCGCGCCGCGCTCCGCCCGCACGGCGGTGGTGGAGGGGCTGGAGGGCGACCCCGGCGTCGCTTCCGTCGCCGGCCCCGTTGCCGGCGCGGGCGATGCGGTCCTGATCGGCGCGGTGCCGACCAGCGCCGCCGCGACCGCCGACTTCGGCGACACGGTCGAGCGGCTGCGAGGCACGCTGCCCCCGGCCGCGCTGGTCGGCGGCGCGGCCGCCGAGAACCACGACCTCGAGTCGGCCCTGGCGGCGAAGGTACCGCTGGCGATCGGGCTCGTCGTCGGGCTCGGGTTCCTGCTGCTGCTGATCGCCTTCAAGGCGCCGCTGGTGGCGGCGATCGCGGTTCTCGCCAACCTGCTCTCGACCGCCGCCGCCTTCGGGGTCGCCAAGCTGATCTTCCAGGACGGTCACCTGAGCGGCCCGCTCGGCTTCGAATCGCAGGGCTTTCTCGACGCCTGGGGGCCGATCTTCTTCTTCGCGATGATCTTCGCGATCGCTATGGACTACACCGTCTTCCTGCTCTCCTCGGTGCGGGAGCAGTGGGAGCGGACGGGAGACGCGAAGGAGGCGATGGTCGGCGGGCTTGCCCGCTCGGGGCGCGTCGTCCTCGCCGCCGGCGCGGTGATGGTCGCGGTCTTCTTCACCTTCGCCCTCTCGGGACCGCTGCCACCGAAGGAGATGGGGGTGATCCTCGGCGTCGCCGTCCTCCTCGACACCTTCCCGGTCCGCCTGCTGTTGCTGCCGGTGTTCCTGCGGCTAGCCGGTCGGGCGGCCTGGTCGATGCCCTCCTGGCTCAACCGCACCCTGCCCGACGTCCGCTTCGGGCATGGCGACTAGCGAAACCGCCCAGCAGGAGGGGTGGCGAAGGCCCATGCCGCTAGTCGTCGAGCTCGACACAGGCGAGAATCGACAGCTTCGTGTCAGGCCCGTCACCCTGTTGTTTCATATATCGAAACATGAAACAATAGCGTCATGTTGAGAGGGCAAGACGTGGTTGTGCTGTTGAAGCTGCTCGGCTCGACCGAGCCAGCGTCCGTGCGTGACCTGGCCGGTCAGCTCGGTTTCGATGTCGCAGGCACGCACCGCGCAATGCGCCGTCTGGGCGAAGCCGGGCTTTACTCGGTGGAGCGTCGGCGAATCTTCCAGGCACCGGCTGAAGAGTTCTTGGTTCACGCGGCCAAGTTCAGCTTCCCGCCGAGATGGGGATCCGAGGCGCGTGGGGTCCCCACCTCTTGGGCCGCTGAGCCGCTGAAGGAAGAGCTTGCGGAGCCTGTAGGCCTTCCGCCGATATGGCCCTACTCCAGGGGGGCGGTGCGTGGGCTCGCGTTGGAACCGCTCCATTCGATGGTTCCAAAAGCGGCGCTCGCCGATCCCAAGCTGTGGCAGCGCTTGGCATTGGTCGACGCGCTTCGAAGCAATGACAGCGCCCGCGTCAGTCAGCTGGCCGCCAAGCTCCTGCAAGAGAGAATCGGATCTTGAGCGTCACGATGATCGAGCGCGCCGCGCAAGAGTTGGCGCCGTTCCTCGACGAGGTCGCTTTCGTCGAGTACATCGTTTGGTTCAACAACGACCGCATGCACGAATCCCTGGGCGATCGATCACCCGCAGAGTTCAAGAACCTATACGTTGCCCAGGGAGTCAACTGAGCTATTTACAGAGAAGATTGGAAACCAACTAAAACGGTCTCCGTCAGACCTGGTCCGGCTCAGACATACCTGTCGTCGATATAAGCACGAGAGGGAAATCCCAGCTGGTGCCACCACTTGGTGAGCGACTAGCCTTGGAATAGCTCGATCAGGGTGCCTTGGTCGCGTCCTTCGGGGATTCGAAAGCCATCAGACCCACCGTCATCCGAGACAATCCCTCTTCCGACTCAGCTCCGATGCGGCTCTCGGCCCTATCGCGTTCATTGAGTACGAATGCGAACAATGCATCTACAGCCGCAGTCATTCTTTCCCAGCCCTGCTGGTCAAGGAGAAACAGGGACCAAGTGAGATGTCGGTCATCCCGAGAGTCAAACGTTCCGGCGTTCACTGCCTTTTCGACCTCTTGGGAAAGCTGCTGGAAGGTAGTCCCGCTCTTCTTCTTCTTGATTGAGGGCGGCAGGCTGGCCCACGTCTTGTTGTCGAAAATCGCTGGGCCTCTCGCCCTATAGAGCTGCCCCTTGCCGTGTCCGCGACTTCCTCCAGTCTTCTCGTTGACCTGGCATAGCCAGTCGCTCTTCTCCAATCGCTTGAAGCGATAGTAGATGTCCGAGAGGGTCGCTCCCTTGAGTTCGCCTCCAAACTCGCGGTGGAACTGCGCCACGCTCATCTCCCGGAGGTTTAGCTCGGCCACAATCCTCAGGCATATCTCATCGGCGAACACCTTCGCGAGGCGCGAGGAGAATGGCAGCGACGACTCTTCAGGTTCAATCGGAGCAAGTCCAATTCCCTCGAAGTCGCTCATCGGTGATTCAAACGCGAGCAGGCCAACCGTCGCCAGGATCGGCTTCTCTCCAGAGTGGTAGATGCGAATTTTGGCGTCGACTTGCTCCTCTAAAAGCGAGACGAAAAGCGCATTCATACGGGCCATGACCCGATCCCAACCGGCTCGATCAAGCACTAGCGGCGTCCAGGTTAGATGGCGCTCTGGTCGAGAGTCGAACGTTTCTTCCGCAAGTGCATCCCGGACTCGCTCGGTGAGCTGCCTGAGAGCTATGCAGGTCCAAGAGACCTTGATCGAATGCGGCAGCAAGGCCCACGTCTCCTCATCGAGGACAGCAAGCTCGGGCGCCCGATACAGGTGGTGGTCACCCCCCCGCGGGCCCTTGCTGGGCACAGTCCGAGTGAATCTGAGCCACCCGTGCTTGGCGAGAACATTGAAGTGACGGGCGACCCTGGACGCGCTGCCCCCGCCAAACTCCTCGAAGAATTGAGATGGACTCATCTCCCGCATATGCAGCTCGGTGATGATCTTCAGTCTTAGCTCGTCCTCGAACACGACGGCCATGCGCTTTAGATTCTCCTCACGGGTGTATCGGTCCGCCCAAACTCTCACCACGTAACTCCCTCTGACCGCATCACGCTTGTTTAGCGCCTCGAAGTCTACGGAATTATCGAGACGAAACCTCAAAGGTGCCCAAAGGGTCAGCGGTACGGTATTTTACTTTAAATTTCCTTAGCAATATGGGAGGAGGTGACGAGATGAAGCTTGCTTCGATAAGGGCGGCTCTGCCGGTTGTGGCAATCACGAAGTCCGGCTGAGTTCTTCAAGACGGGATGAGTCGGGCGCTAGGCCACCTGAGGTTGGGGAGCCCGACTCATCTGCCGATACCAGATCTGTGCATTTTGCACAATCTTTTTTGATGCACACATTCGAAATTGATCGGAAGCTCTCTCGCATCTACCTTCCGCGAAATGCAGGGCAATGCGAGACAGCTCAGCGATGCGTGGTGGGCCGAACGGGCAAAACGTCTCCTTCATCCAGTCCAAGTCCAGATCATCGAAATATTTCAGCGCGCTGACCAATCGCTATCGGTGCGTGACCTAAGCAAAGTCATTTCCCACCTTGAGTCCGACCGTCTCGAGCACCATGTGGGACGGCTCAAAAACCTCGGTGCTTTGGAGCTGGTCGGCCGGCCGGGCGGCGCGACGTCCATGGATATGCGCTATCGGCTCACAAGGGAGAAGACAAAAGAGAGCACTGACAGCAAGCGGCTCGCCATGCAGTTCGGCAAAAACCTCGCTGCCAGCCGGAGACGCTCTCGGCTCTCCCAAAAGGAGCTCGTTTCTCGTACCGGGCTGAGCGGGGAGAAGATCAACTCTTTCGAGGAGGGGGAACGCGAGCCTGCGCTCGGTGATGTTGTCAGGCTCGCGAGCGCGTTCTCCACCTCGATGAACGACCTCCTTAGAGGGATCGAGTGGAGGCCTGACAGGCGCGGTGGCGGCAGATTCATCCTTATGGACTTGCGAGGCGGCCGGTGAATAGCAGTACTTCCATTTGTTGGACGCCACGGCTCGGAGGCTTCCAGAGCGTTCCTCGACCATGCATGCGCACGCACCGATTGGCACGGTGATCTGGTTGTGACCGATACCGCTACACGCAAGTACGACCCCGCGACGTTCGCCCGCCTCCTGTTCGGAGCTGACGCAGCCGGGCCAGCTGAATACGACCGCGCGACGGTCGCACGTCTGCTGTTCGAAGAGGCGGTCGAGCTGCTTCCCAATCGGCTCAGCGCAAGCGAGCTCTCTATGAGGATTGTCCTGAACTCCGAAGATGTGCGGGAGGTGGAGACAGCCGGTGAGGCGATCTGCGATTTGCAGCGCTCTGGCTTGATCCGTCATAGGCGACAGGGACTGATGGAGCCAACACTGGTGGCCGTCTGTGCCCATGCCCTGCTCACCGCACGTAGGCCCTATCGGGCTGCTCGCCAAAGAAGAGGAGCCGAGCCTCAACTCAGCGTGGGCGGTCGCAATCGGCTCGAAGCGGAGCACTCGAATGGGCGCTGACGGAAAGCGAGTCGCCACGAGCGGTCGGGCAAGCCCTCAGGCGATCGTTGTCGCGTTGTTCTTTCTCTGGGCAAGCGGGATACATGCGCAGCCCGCTGTGGCCTCGGGGCAACCGCCGGCAGAGCCGATCACCGAATCCTGTCTGGGGCCAATCTCCAATACAGAGGGCTGGCGTGTATGTGGAACGTTGAATCCCGGCACCCCAGAAAAAGCCCGCTATTACTTCGCCTACAACATCGGCACCGACTGCGCGGGGGGCGATCAGACGCCTCTGTCCCCCGAGGTAGAAGGCGAAGATGTTGCCGTCTCGGATCGCCTGACGGGGCTCGCGCCGGTCACCCAGTACTCCTACTGCCTTGTTGCAACGAACGAGTTCGGTGAGACCTTCGGTCAGCCCCTGGCCTTCATTACGCTGCCTTTGCCGCCGTCCAATGTCGGTCTCCCCTTGCTCGAAGGAGCCCCCGCCGCGGGCGCAGCATTGAGCTGTTCGGATGGCATTTGGGAAAACGGCCCAGCTGGCTTCGAGCGCGTCTGGTTGCGCGACGGCGCTCCGATCGCAAAAGAGACGAATCGGACCTACGCAGTGCCGGACGCCGACGTCGGCCACTTCCTTTCTTGTCAAGTGACGGCAGCCAACGGAGGCGGTTCGTCGAGTGCTACGAGTGTCCCGGTCGAGGTGCTCCTCGAGAACGAGACGGTAGACACCAGGCAAGTGACGGGCGACTCCTTCGCGTTCCCAGCACCGGCCCCGTCTCCCTCTTCGGTGCCGCCGCGCCAAAGAAAGCACAAGTGCTTGCGGCGCAAATACAGGCACCGATCCTTTTTTGACGGTCGAAGTAAAGCCGAGTTGCGATGTCGAAGGAAGGCATCGTCTCGCCGAACGGGGTGAGCAGCTTGGCAAGGGGCCCTTTTGCCGCATGGGAGCGGTGCATGATGCTCGTCGGTCGAAACCGTGTCCCGGCCGCCTCACCACCTACGGACGGTCGGGGCACATCCGCTCGGGCGAGGGCTCGGCCCGATCCCGATCGACGAGATGTGCTCGCCAAGCTCGAGGGCGACCATTCTCTCGCCGAGCTTATCCAGACTCTTACTCAGGATCTCTGCTTGGAGGATGACGAGCTGGCGATACTTGCTGGTGTCAGCACGGAGGTCATCGTTCAGTGGACGGCGAAAGGCGACGGCCGCGCCGGGGAGCGGCTGCAAGACCTGGGAGCCATAGCGGCGCTGCTGATTCGAGACGGTGGCATGCGCCCGCAAGCGGTGTCCGCATGGCTCCGATCAAGCAACCGCGATCTTTCGTTGGCGCGTCCGCTTGATGCCCTGCGCCACAGGGGTTTCTTGCCCGTCTATGCCGCTGCCGAGGCCGCCTGCGACTCCCTTGCTGACTCGGCGGCAAGCTGAAAAGTCGATGATCTCGTTACGGCTGAACAGAATGCTGGAACACGGTGGACGCTTGGACGTACTCGGCTGCCTGCTTGACGATGGACCACTGGTGGGGTCGCAGCTGACGGCCACGATTGGCGCGTCATCTGCGGCGGTGCGTTACTGGCTCGGGGGGCTCGAATCGTTCAGCCTTGTCGAAGAGTTGGCCGATCCGGATGGCGGGGAGCCTCTGTATGCGGCCACACTCGAGGAGCATTCCTATTGGGTCCGCATCACCTTCGAGGCTCTCCGGGCCCGCCGCCGACTGGACTCCGAATGACCTGGCGGTTCCCGATCTGCCTCTCGGTCACCGTTGCCCTACTTGCGGTGACTCCATCCGCAATTGCGGGAAACCGGCCGCATCCGTATGTGTCCCTCGGGAGAGGGCACTTCGGCAAGTACGCCTGGGCAGTAAGAGCGAAAAGGCCCGAAGGCAGGGAGGGCGCCGGGCCGCATGGGGCGCAACGCCCATTTCTCGCGGTCGGTGTTGAGGAACCGGCGAGCGCCGACCCAATCGAGCAGGGGATGGTCTTTGGCGGCCACAGCCCATTCCCTGGGTACTTGACAGCAAGGGGGGAACCGCTGGTTGTCACGAATCTGGGATTTCATGGAGCGTCAGTAAGGATGACCGCGGTTGCATTGGCTTTCGCGCCAGCGGCTAGAAGGATCAGATTCACTTTCCCCGACGGAAGCCACGAAACCACTCGCTTACGCGCGCTGAATCCGAGGCAGGCTCGAAAGACTCAGCTTGAGCGGTTTCGATACACGGCTTTCGCGGTGCCTGGGGGCTGGTGCTACGAGGAGCTTGCGAGCTTCAACGCACGAGGGGCAAAGCTCTGGAGCGCCGGCGAGGACGAGCTGTCGGACCGAGGCGTGGGACGGGGGAGCGCCCTGAGGGAGGGTGTGGGCTTGGTGGTGGAGAGAGCACAGTTGGCCGCGGGGTGTCCCTGATGATCAGCTTCCCCGCGAATGACCAGCCGAATCAGCGGGGACGTGGATCCGGTCGGACAAATGCGCAGCTATTTCATCCTCACTCGGAGAGTTGCTGCCACTCCCCGCGCGGAAGGCCCTCGCCATGAACGACCCGAGGGACTTATCGGCCGAAATCGACTGGGAGCGGCTGGCCAGGGCAGAAACACACCTGCTGCGCATTTCCATCCTTGAGCTGCTAGCGATAGACGGTGGACGGGCATTGTCCCCGAAGGAGATGGCCCACGAGCTGCAGGCATCACTCGGAAACGTCAATTATCACGTACGCGAGTTATGTGAGTCCCAGCTAATCCGACTCGTCTACGAACATGAGGTCGGCGGGACGATCGAGCATTTTTACTGTCTTCCAGATCACTCAGCCGCGGATCTCTATGAGCGGCTAAAGCCATAGCACGAAACCTATGGCCTAAAGGCATGCCGACTGCCGTAGTCGCAGGGGCCAGCTTGGATCTCGGTGCGCGGTCAGCGCATTGTAGAAGCAGTAATTTCAGGCTACTGCATGAATAGTTCAATATTCTCTAGCGGTTAGGGATTGTCGTACCTGACATTAAGAACCTATGAACACTGGTGCATACCATTGCATCGCCGACCTTGTACCTAATACATTCAGCACCACTTAGAGGGTTTACGTCTCGCAGTGCTCGGGAGGCAGCGAACGACTCTGACTTGTGACAGGTCGCCTTTGCTTTCTGTATGAGCGGAGGCCACTCAATGCGAGCAATCAATGCGAAGCTGCAAACAGCACCAACACAGGGAAGGCACACAATGAGAGTCAGATCAAGTTACGCGCGGTGGATTCCCATGTTCGGCATCCTGCTCACTTTCATTGTTGCGGTTCCGGTCCTCGCAGCCGGATCGTCAACGGAGACCGAACCCGCGGTGTCGGTTGAACTCAGTGCCCACCCGGCCGAGACCGGGGTTGAGCTAATGGCGAGGCGGACCGCAACTTCTCGGACCTTCGAGCTTCCCGGCGCCGCGTTGGAAACGCGGATCTACGAGAGCGCGGTCAATTACCGCGATGGTGACGATCAATGGAAGCCAATCGAGGAAGGGTTGGAAGCCACGACCGGAGCAGCTCTCACCAACGGAGAGAACAGCTTTGACATCAGCTTGCCGGCGAGGATGGGCGAAGGCAAGATTCGCCTGACTACCGATGACGAGTGGATTGCCTATGAACTTCTGGGACCGCCCACCGAGACGGTGCGGCCTGATGGCGAGGCCGCCACCTATGAAGCCGCCACCCCAGGGGTCAGCTTCGATTTCTCCAGCCTCGCCAACGGCCTCAAGGAGGACATCGAGATAGCCGGTGCCTCCCAGCCAAGCACGTTCGCCTTCGCGCTGAGCGCATCGGCCGGCCTTGAGCCGAGTCTAGTCGAGGACGGCTCGGTCGAGTTCCGCAATCAGACCGGGGAGGTGGTGGCGTCCCTGCCGGCGCCGACGATGGTCGACGGAGCAGACGCATCGGCCCTACCGGAGGAGATCCGGTATCGGCTAGAGCCTCGAGGCGATGACGGCTGGCGATTGGTGCTTGAAGCAGACCGCGATTGGTTCTCGGCGCCCGAGCGCAGCTGGCCGGTGACCATCGATCCGACCATCACGATCCCGAGCCCCAGCCTCGATTGCACCTTTGGCATCTATGGGAGCGGTCCTTCGACCTGGGGTGCCTGCGGCTCGGGTGGTTTCCAGAAACTCTATGTCGGCTATGCGGCTGCCGGATCAGAACCCGAGGAACGAGACCGCTCAGCGCTCAAGTTCAGTCTCGCCTCAATCCCCGCTGGTGCCTACCTAGCCGAAGCAACAGTTGGCCTGTACGCCCCGAACGCGGCCTACAACACCTCTGGCGTAGCGCTGAAGCGAGCGACGAAGGACTGGACCAGCGCGGTCAACTGGAACAAATACAACGGCACCTCCCTGTGGGCCAAAGCGGGCGGGGACTTCACCTTCGAAGGGCCGGAAATACAAACTGCGGACCGGGGAAGCCAGGCCGGATGGTGGACTTTCACGGGTGAAGAAATGACCTCTCTTGCTCGCAAGTGGGCCTCGGGCCAGATTCCCAACCAGGGGATGGTCGTGCGCCTCCGCGACGACGAACCGAGCGAATGCGTGCCGCCGGGATGCAGCGAACGCCAGGTCATCTTCAATACCAGCGCCAGCGCCGATCCGACCAAGCGCCCCTACATGAGCGTCCGCTACTACCTGCCGGCCACCAATGGCGCTGTGGCCAGACCTGTTGATGGCATGAGAACTTCGCGCTTTGTCCCGCTAGAGGTTGGTACCAAGGATGACGGGGAAGCCGTGACCTTTCAGGTTGGCAAAGGGCAAGGCCCCGAATGGCAAACGATCCCCGTCGAACTCGTTCGAGACGCGCAGGGCAACAAAATTTCCTGGCCCTACCCCCTCAAAAAAGGGGAGATGCAGCCACTCAGCTTCGATGCCGCCACCTATGTCGGGTCTGGCGGTGATACCGACCTACAGGTCAGGGCTTTAGTCGATGGTGGGCCGCTCTCGGTGGGATACACTCCTTCTAAGGAGGTTGTGGTCGACCGCCTCGTCGGCGGCCCATACGACGCGGTCGCTGGAGTTGGTCCCGGCTCGCTCAATCTAGAGACCGGGAACTTCACGATCTCCCGCACCGATGTCTCCATTTCAGGATTTGGCTCAGCGCTCGAATTCGCACGCAGCCGCAGCTCTCGCGACCCGCAGGTAAGCAAGCCGAAACTGAACGATCCCGAAACCACCAACATCCTCGGTCAGGGTTGGCAGTCCTCAGTGCCCGTCGAAGCCGCCGGCGGATCGGCATGGCAGGGGCTGCGCGACTACGACGGAGCTGGTGAAGGCTCCTACGTCGTCCTCACCGACCTCGAAGGCTACGAATACGGCTTTGAGCTGAGCAACGGCAACTACATCTCCCCGCCCGAAGTTGACGGCTGGCTGCTTGTTCGCCAAGATGCCACCCACATCGCCCTAACCGACCCCGACGGCAACCGCACGATCTTCGAAAAGGAAGGCGGCGGCTACGACTACAAGCCCTCCGCCGTCTCACAGACCGGAGGGGCCGGCAACACCACCCGCATGGTCTACGACCTCGTGAGCGGCAAGAAGCGCCTCAGCAAGGTTATCGCCCCGACTGCCGCCGGGCTCAGCTGCCCGGACGCAACGGCGCAGACCATTCTCGGCTGTCGAGTTCTCACCTTTTCCTACCAGCCAGCGACTACCTGGGGGGCTCCCGCGAGCTACGGGGATCGCCTCTCGACGATCAAATACTACGGTCCGGCGGATGCTTCGACGATGTCCTCCTGGGAAGTCGCCAAGTACGCCTACAACTCGAGCGGGCAGATGGTCGAAGAGTGGGACCCACGCATCTCGCCGGCGCTGAAGGAGAAATATGCCTACGAAGGGCTATACCTCAAATCCCTCACGCCGCCCGGCGAGGAACCTTGGAGTTTCGAGTACGCTCCAATTAAAGGCGGCGAGGAAGTCGCCGGACGCCTGAAGAACGTCAAGCGAGCCAGCTTGCTCGAAAGCCCCTCAGTCGCTCAAACGACGATTTCCTACGACGTTCCGTTAAGCGGTTCTGGGGCCCCATACGACCTAAGCCCCACGGCAGTTGCTGCCTGGGGTCAGACCGACATCCCGAGAGACGCCACCGCGATCTTCCCACCCGATCAGGTGCCTGCCGAACCCCCAACGAGCTACTCCCGCGCGACCGTCTACTACACCGACGGCGAAGGCCAGCTGGTCAACACCGCTACGCCGGCGGGGGCTGGGACCTCTTCTGCCTCGATTACGACGACCGAAGCCGATGAATATGGCCATGTCCTGCGAGAACTAACGGCCCAGAACCGACTTCGTGCCCTTGCCGCAGGAGAAGGCTCGGTCAGTCGCTCCCATGAGCTTGAGGTTAAGAGCCTCTTCTTCCTTGATCAGAATCGCAGAGAGGAAGAATGGGGTCCTTTGCACGAGGTGCGTCTGGAATCGGGCGAATCGGTGCAGGCGCGCCTGCACCGGGTGATCAACTTCGAAGAAGGCGCACCTGAAGGGATTTCCCCCGAACCACACCTGGCAACCAAGGAAACGGCCAGTGCCTTCATTCCCGCCCAGGGGATCGACGCCGACCAGCGCGTCACCCAGACCAAATACAACTGGACTCTGCGCAAGCCGACCGACACGATCGTCGATCCCTCGGGCCTCAACCTGCGCACTCACATCGAGTACGACGCTGTAAGCGGTCTGCCGACCGAACGACGACTGCCTGCCGAACCGAACGGCGGCGATGCGCACTCGACCAAGTTCATCTACTACACGCCGGGTACCAACCCCGTCGACAGCACCTGCGCCAACAAGGCGGCTTGGGCGGGGCTGGTCTGCAGGGTCCGACCGGTCGCTCAACCGGGAACCGCCGGGCAGCCTGAGCTCCTCTGGACCAAGGTTCTCGCCTACTCGCCCCTCGGCCAGGCGACCGAAGTGATCGAAAGCCCCGGGGGGTCGGGTGTCAACTCCCGCCTGACCCAAACCGCCTATGACGCAGCGGGCCGACCAACCTCGACGGTCCAGACCGGCGATGGCACTCCGATACCCAAAGTCCAGACGTCCTACAGCGCTACGACCGGCAGGCCACTTTCACAGCGTTTTGTCTGCGAAACGAGTTGCAGTGGGTTCGACGACCAAGCGACGACGACGACCTACGACACGCTCGGTCGCCCGATCACCTATGAAGACGCCGATGGCAACCTCTCGAGCACCAGCTATGACCTGCTGGGCAGGCCGGACACCTCGAGCGACGGCAAAGGAATCCAGACGCGGACCTACGACCCGACCTCGGGTCTGCTGGTCAAACTCGAAGACTCCGGCGCCGGAACCTTCACGGCGAGCTATGACGCTGACGGCAGTCTGGTCGAAAAGGGTCTGCCGAACGGACTGCTCGAAAAAACGACCTACGACGAGGCAGGGGAGCCGATGCACCTCTCCTACGAAAAGAAAACCTTCTGCTCGGTCGAATGCACCTGGCTCGACTTCGACGCCGAACGCTCGATCACTGGCCAGATTTTTGCCCAGACCAGCAGCCTCTCCGCCCAGCAGTACTCCTACGACAAAGCGGGACGTTTGACCCTCGTCAAAGACACGAAGGCCGGGAACTGCACCACCCGCTCTTACAGCTTCGACAAAGACTCCAACCGCACGGCGATGGTCACCCGCGGGCCGGGGATCGGTGGTGCCTGCGACACGAGCTCCGCCGGCACCACTCAGAACTACAGCTATGACGCAGCAGATCGTCTGCTCGGCACCGGAATCAGCTACGACAACTACGGCCGAATCACCAGCCTCCCGGAATCATTCTCCGGGGGCAGCACGCTGACCAGCACCTACTACACCAACGACCTGGTCAGAAGCCAAACCCAGGGCGGAATCACGAACACCTACGAACTCGACTCATCCCTGCGCCAGCGTCAGCGAACCCGCACCGGCAGTCAAACCGGAACCGAGATCTACCATTACGCCGGCGGGTCGGACTCCCCGGCCTGGATCGACAGCGGGTCAAGCTGGAGCCGAAACGTGATCGGCATAGACGGCCGCCTGGCGGCCACCCAAAGCAGCAACGGCAGCGTCCTCCTCGGCCTCACCAACCTGCACGGCGACATCATCGGTGCCGCGACGCTCAACCCGGAAGCCAAAAAACCCGCCCTCACCTACGAGTTCGACGAGTTCGGCAATCCCAAATCGTCGATTCAAACGAAGTGGGGCTGGCTGGGAGGCAAGATGCGGAGAACCGAGTTGCCTTCGGGAATAGTTCAAATGGGTGTCCGGAGCTACGTTCCTGCAATGGGGAGGTTCATTTCACTTGATCCGGTGGCGGGAGGATCCGCCAACGCCTATGACTACGCCAATGCTGATCCAGTCAATGGTTTTGATCTCTCGGGGAAGAAGCCCAGCACCCACGTGACTTTAGGTCCTTGCAGTGGCAGGATGCGCGTCTATTCGCCTCGGGCCAATTCAAACTCGCACCTTGGTGGTTATGGCAGCTTTCGTGTCAAATATAAGGTGCGGTGTGAAGCTTCTGGATACGTGATTTCGGTGCTAAAGGTTACTAGGAGGCTTGAAGAGACGGACAGCGGACGGATAGTCTCCGAAAGCTCTTATCGACCGAGTAATCCCAGCGGTTCCCACTGGAATGGTGAATGGGGCAACTGGAACAAAGACCCTACTGACTTTGACTGTTCCCTTGGAACTGAGTACCAATACACGTATGAAATACAGGTGCAGTGGGCAAGCGCAGGCGGAGTGGTCGTAGGGAAAGACGGCGCAGCACTCCCACCTGGGGAGGGAACTCTGAGAATGCAAGTACAGCAGTACTGTGGCCACGGGACTACCTTCCACTGACGTTGCATCACCGAATATGATATGAAGGTCAATTACAATGGATAAGTCAAAGTCATCAAGGATGCGATGGAGCTTTCTGCTGCTTGCTCTTGCGGGCGCCTATTTTTTATTTGGCTACGTCCTGCACGCTAATCCGGAGCCTCTTCAAGCGGAGCGCGCTGCTGCCGAGTCTTGTATTCGTCCCCAACTGCGCGTGCTCTCAGAGGAGCGAGGGCACCATGGGAAGCGCTGGAGAGTGAAAGCATCGGTACGCAACAACGGTGGCTGCGACGCGTGGCTATTCGCAGTGGAATTTTTCCCTTCCTGGACCTACGCTGGTAGCTGGAGAGGGGCATGGGGAATCCCAGCGGGCGGTCATTTGTCAAACGGCTTTACGATCAGTGCTCGGGATGAAGTTGAGAAAACCGACCGGGCCTTTAGCGGGGTAACTGGGGCGCGCGTCAAGAGCGTGATAATGACCACGAACAGTGGTCAGCACTACACGATTAGCCCGCGCCTACCTGATAAACGGCTACGCAGGCATTTCGTTTGGCTTCGAAACATGCGCTACTTCATCCGATACTATCCAGCCGGTCAAAGTGCAAAGACCGTTAGGTTACTCGATTCAAACGGCAAATTAATTTCTTTGATACGCGCACAGGAAGGCGAGTTTGACGACTCACTCTAAGGCTGCGGTTGCTGACCATGTGCCAGCGAGCATTCCGTTCCTCTGCTTCCATCCGCTCGATGTCCTCCAGGAGAGGCACCGTGTCGTTGCTCAGGGTCGACCAGGTCGATGAAGGTTCGCGACATGGGCTTTGCGTGTCCTCACTTGTCTGGGTACGGCGCGTCGGTCCTCTGCCTCGAGTAGAGGATTGCCGGTCGGTGCTCATGGCGGCATCCTCACGGCGCCCAGCGGTGAAGCGCCTCGCTGGAGATCCATGAGCCCTTTGTCCTCAAACCACAGCCGCAGAGTGATCTTCGCCAACGGTAGGTTGTGATACAGCAGCAGCGCCGTGGCGAGTTCGCGTTCACGCACTACGTGGGCCGGCGCAAGGTCGCGATAGGTCTCCCCTTCGGTCTGGGATCGCTTGCCTCTCTCGCCGGCGTTTCGCGTCAGCTGCTCGAACTCGGCGACACCCCCTACCCGCGAGATGAAAGTCAGCGTTTCGGGGTCCGCGATCCCGACGCCGAACCACTTGCCTCGATGGTTGTTGATGATCGTCGCTGAGCGCCGCCCGTTATCGGCAAAGGCCGAGACGACCATCTCGGCGGTCGTATAGACGGAGCTGCGCTGCTTCTCCTCGCGGTTTTGCGTCGCCTGCCAGGCTTGCTCGGCAGCCGGCTCGCCGGCTTTTTTCAGCGCTTTGCCGACCTGGGCTGAGTTGACGTCGGGTCCTTCGTCGAGCCAACGCACCACGTCGGCCATCGTCCGTTTGCTGGTCGCAGCCGCGAACAGCAGTGGACCCAGCAGCTTCCCGGCGGTGGCGAACCAGAAGTCGGCGTCTTGCAGGCCGCTCTTGCTTCCTTGGGCTGAGTTGCAAAGCCAGTGCGCGACCTTCCTCGCCCCTTGCCAGGTCTTTGCTCCCTCAAGCGGGGTCGCGCGGGTGGATGGTTCGATTCCGCTCACACCGGTCGGGTCGAAGGCGATCACCGACTGGTTCTCCTCGGCGGCAAGCAGCGCACGTCCATGCCTGCCGATCGTCAGGCGACCGGGTTGGGACTCCCGCACTCGCAGCGGGCCGAGATCCCGCAGCGTCGCCCAGCGGGCGGTCGGCACCCGCCGGCCGCCGGCGCCGAGCTGCGGCAAGGACACCGGCAACGAAGCTCGTCTGAGCGCCAGGATGGTGCCTGCGATCAAGCCGCCGAAGAGGACGAGGCTCGCGTAGAAGCCGATCGCGCCGGGCAGCTCCGGGCGAGCGTCCGGCGGCCAGGCATCGCGTGGTTCGCTGAGATGAGAGGGGAGGCGCAGCGCCGTGGCGCCAAGGTCGCTCGCCCCGATCGCCGTCCAGCCCGAGCCGAACAGCAGACCCGCGAGCGCCCCCGTCAGCCAGATCAAGGCCAGGAGCGCGGCCACGGCCGCCGCTACGGCCTGCCCGACGTCCGCTTCGGGCATGGCGACTAGCGAAACCGCCCAGGGACGAGCACGACCGCGACTCGGGCCGCGAGCCGTTCATCTGTCTAAGGCGCCTTTGTCGAGTCCTTCGGTGATTCGAATGCCGCCAGGGCGACCGTTGTTTGGATTGGATCCTCACCGGACTTGCGGAGGCGGGATTCGGCGTTGCGCTCCTCGAGGAAGAGGGTCTGAAAAAGCTTGTTGAGGGCGGCAGTTACTTCTTCCCAGCCACATTGGTCGAGTAGAAGGGTCGACCAGGTGAGGTGTTGATCGATGCGAGCCTCGAGCGTGCCGGCGCTGATGGCCTCTTTGACTTTTTCACGGAATCCCTCGAAGGTTTCCCAGGTCACCGTTGATTTGAGGGATCCCGGGAGCTTCGACCAGTCCTCTTGGTCGAGGATCAGCGGTCCAATCGCACGGTAGAAGTGCTCGGTGGCTCCTCGGCGCTTGCCACCGCGCTCTTCGCGGACCATCTTCAGCCAGCCGGCGCTTACCAGCTTCTGGAAGCGACGCCCCACGCTGGACATGCTTCCACCACCGAACTCCTCGAAGAACTGCTTCGGGCTCATCTCTCGGAGGTTCAGCTGTTCCAAGATCTGCAGGGCTTCGGGGTCAGCAAGGACTTTGGCGAGTTGCACGGGAAAGAACAGCGCAGTGTCGATGCCTTTCTCGGAATCGATCGTGTCGGCCGAAAAATCCGCACGGTTACCCCATTTGTCTTGATCCTTGGCATGGAGGGGAGACTCGAATGCGGCTAGGGCAGTGGTTATGAGGGCCGGTGTCTCACCGGATTTGGCGACGCGACTTTTGGAGCGCTCTTGCTCTTCGATCACCATCTCGAAGAGCGCGTTGGCAGCAGTGATCACTCGCTTCCAACCCAGCTCGTCGAGGAGAAGGGGAGTCCAGGTGAGATGGTGGTCAGGTCTCGCGTCGAATGTATCGGCTGCTATTGCGGTTTTGACTAGCTCACCGAGCTGTTCGACCGAGATCCAGCTGAGCGCAGTCCTCATGGGGGCGGGAAGTTGGGCCCATGTCTCCTCGTCGACGATTACGAGCTCAGTTGCGCGGTAGAAATGCTCGACCGCCCCCCGACGTTTGCCGCCGGTCTCCGTTCTGATCAGCTTGAGCCAGCCGTACTCGACGAGTTTCTCGAAGTGACGGCATACGCGGGAGATCGATCCGCCGCCAAACTCCTCGAAGAACTCCTTCGGGCTCATTTCCCGCATGTACAGCTCGGTGACTATTTTCATCCGCAGCGGATAGTCGTAAACGATTGCGAGGCGCGTCAGAGGCGAATGCGCCTCGGTCCTACTGTCGCTTTTCGATTTCGCCACGCGAAGATTCCTCCAGTGCTCCTTATTGGCGGAGCAGGCAAAAGTCTAAGTGACTATCGCAACGGAACCTGTGCGGGGCCTCGGCGGGTCGGCAGCCCGAATTGATCTAAAAATATTGAGCAATTTGCTCAAGAGTCCTCAGGGGGTGACAACGATGAAAATCGCTACGACTAGCATTCTGCCGGCACTTCTGATTCAGAAGCAAGGCTGACAGGCCGGAGACCCCGGAGATGTTTGGCCAGCGCTCCGGGGTCGCCTTCAATTCACTTAAACCGCTTAAAGGGACAGCTAAGCCTCGAGCCAGGTGCCCTTCGGGCCCAGGTTGTAGACGGGCGTCTC
>DASSXC010000021.1:0-8368 GCA_035704205.1 Solirubrobacterales bacterium
CGCCTACAGCGGCGACTGCACCGGAGCCACCTGCTCGCTGACGATGACCGCCAACAAATCGGTCACCGCCACGTTCACGCTGAAACAGTGGACGCTGACGATCGCCAAAGCCGGCACCGGCAGCGGAAAAGTCGAATGCGATACGGGCTCCGGATTCGCCGCCTGCGCCGCCAGCTATCCCAACGGAACCGCGATCGTCGTGAAGGCCACGCCCGCCGCGCACTCCACGTTCACCAGCTGGGCGGGATGCGACAGCCAGCCGGCCGCGGACAAATGCGGCATCAACAGCCTCACTTCCAACAAAACGGTCACCGCCACCTTCACCGCGATCGTCCACACGCTGAGCGTCGGCAAAGCCGGCTCCGGCGGCGGTTCGGTGAGCTGCAACGGCGGCGCCTGCGTCTCGAGCTACGTCGAGGGCACCGTCGTCACGCTCGAGGCCTCCGCCGACGCCGGCTCCGGCTTCGCCGGCTGGTCGGGGGCGTGTTCAGGCAGCGGTGACTGTGTCCTGACCATCGACGGCGACAGTTCAGCCACCGCCACCTTCAACAACACCGGCAGCGGTGGCGGGGGCGGCGGCAGTGGCGGTGAGCAGAAGAGCGGCACCGCCGCCGCGCCGGCGACGGCGACGGTCCAGGGCGGGAAGGCCCTGATCGAGCTTTCCTGCAGCGGCGGGCCATGCCAGGGCGTCGTCAAGCTCTTCGCCAAGCTGCCCGGCCAGAAGAGCAAGTCTGTGCTGATCGGGAAGAGCTCCTTCAGCCTTGCCGAGGGCACGAGGAAGAAGATCAAGGTCAAGATCAGCAGCAAGCAGGCGAGGAAGCTGCTGAAGCAGGGCAGGACCCTGAAGGCCCAGATCAAGGGGTCTGGGCTGAAGACCCGCAACGTAAAGCTACGTCAGCCCGGGGGTGGGAAGGCGTCCAGTACCGGAAGGCGGTCTTGATGGGGAGCCCACCGCGCGGGTCGCTCTTCGGCCTCAGCCTCGCCCTCTGCGTCTGCGCCCTGGCGCTCCTCGGCCCCGGCGACGCCCAGGCCGCCAAACTCTGCTGCGGCTTCTTCCCACCTGAATCCCAGGTCTCAGAAGGCACACAGGGAGAACAGTTCACCGGCATCGCCGGGGTTGCGGTCAACTCCCAGGGCTCCGGCCCCGGCGCCGAACCCGGCGACATATACGTCGTCGACCGCGGCAACGACCGCGTCCAGCAGTTCCGCGAGATAGCTGACGGCGAAGGGCACCGCTTCGTCCGCGCCTTCGGCCTCGACGTCGGCGGGGCCGGGGTCAACGTCTGCACGGCCGCCGCCTCCTGTCAGGCGGGCACCGCCTCAGCGGCCGCCGGCGGGATGAACAACCCGAAAGGCATCGCCGTCGACCAGGGGACCGGCAACCTCTACGTCAGCGACGACGGCAACCACCGCATCGACGTCTTCAGCGCCGACGGGACCTTCCAGGGCGCCTTCGGCTGGAACGTGAACGCGACGACGCCGTTGGAAGAACTGCAGCTCTGCACCACGGCAACCGGCTGCCAAGCCGGCAGCACCGGTGGGGGCGGGGGCCAGTTCGGCCTGCCGGGCGGCAATGCCGCACCGCGAGGCATCGGCTACCCCGCGGTCTCGCCCAGCGGCGCGCCCAACGCGGGCAACCTGATCGTCGCCGACACCGCCAACAACCGCATCGCCGAATTCGAACCCACCCTCAACCTCGGCGGAGAAGTCACCGGCATCGCCTTCAAACGCGGCATCGGGTGGAACGTCAACACCACCACGCCCAAAGAAGAACTGCAGGAATGCACCACCACCACGGGCTGTCAGACCGGATCTTTCGGCGGGGCGCTCGGGCAATTCACCAACTTCGGCTTGACCCGGGTTGCGGTGGATGGGACCGGGGCGATGTATTCGGTGAACCTTCCGAGTGCCTTTTTGGGATGCGACAACGGCATCAGGCACTGCCACGTACAGAAGATCAACTTCGCAGCCACTACCGCTACCGAGTTCGCGCCAGCGCAACTCAACCACACCAGTAATGACATTGAACGCCTCGCCGCGACCGACATCGCTATTGACCCCGACTCCGGCGAAGTCTACGTCGCCACCCCCAACGGCATAGGGCAACCAGCCGAATACATTCTCCACCGCTTCGATTTAACGGGCAAACTGCTTGACACCCAGGCTATCGGGGTACGTCAAGAGAAAGTCTCCGGGCTCGCCCTAGCCCTCAACTCCGGCCGCATCTACTTCACCTCCACCGACGGTGGCCAGCGCGTCCACCTGCTGACCAACCCGCCGCCGATCCCCCCCGGGGTCACCACCGGCGAAACCGATGCCGGCGCCAACTTTGCCCTGCGCACGCTCAAAGGCAAAGTCAACCCCGAAGGCTTCCGGGTCCTCGGCTGCCGCTTTGAGTACGGCCCCACCACCGCGTACGGCACCACCACCCCCTGTGCGCCGGGCCCAGTCGGCATCGGCGAAGGGACCGGTGACGTCGACGTCAGCGCCGAAACCGAACCGCTCGAACCAAACACCACCTACCACTACCGTCTCGTCGCCGAAAACGGCGGCCCGATCGGCGAAGGCGAAGACCGCACCTTCACCACCGGCCCCGCCCCGCCCGACAGCTGCCCCAACAAGGAAAGGCGCGCCCAACAGGGCATCGACGCCCTGCTCCTGCCCGACTGCATGGCGCTCGAGATGGTCAGCCCGCCGAGGAAGTCGGGCCAGCCGGCCAAAGGTCCGAACGTCTCCGCCGACGGCTCGCGGGTCAGCTTCATCTCCGCCGCCGTGCTCGGCGGCGGCCCCGGTATCGTCGGCCTCGGCGGCAACGCATACGTCGCCAGCCGCGGCGCCTCGGGGTGGGGCATAGAATCGACGATCCCCGAAGCGGGCATCGTCAAACTTTGGGAATCGGAAAACCAGCCGAGCTTCACGCCTGACTTCTCGCACTGGCTGCAGATCGGCGCCACCTACGCCCAGCTGCAGCTCGGGATCGGCCAGGCCTTCGACGCCGGTCTTGGCGGCCAGCTCGACCCGCTCTCCGACCCGCTGGTACCGCTGACGACTCCGGACCGCAACGTCGTGCGCAACGCCAGCCTCCAAGGCGCATCGGCCGACCACACCCACCTCTACTTCCGTCCGGGCGATGTCGGAATTGGAGGTGTGACGTCCTACCTCCCAGACGACCCGCAGCTCTTGGGCCCCGGCTCAGAGGGCGCGAACACCTACCTCGTCCACACCGAGTCCGGCGCCCCCCAGCCGCTCGAGCTGCTCGAGCGCGACCGTGACGCAAAAGTCTGGGGCGGCAACTGCGGCGCGCGCCTCGGCGGCATAGGACCGGTGCAGCAGAAAACCGCTCCGGCGAGGAACGGCGAACGAAACCAGGGCGCGATTTCCGCCGACGGCACCCGCACCTACCTCTCCGCGCGGGCGTCCCAGCCCGCGAGCGGTCCCTGCAGCGAAGCCAACAAGCTACGCATCCTCGAGCGCCTGGAGACCCCAACCGGCCCGACGATCGCCCAGCTCTTCACCTCCGAGTGCACCCGCGTCGCCCCGGCCTGCGACACCGCCAATGGCGATGACCTCTACCAGGGAGCCTCGGCCGACGGCACCAAGGTCTACCTCACCACCAACCGCCAGCTCGCCAACACCGACCTCGACGGCACGGGCGAAGAATGCAGCACCGAAAAAGCCATAGCCGGCTGCGACCTCTATCTCTTCGACCGCTCCCGGCCCGCCGGGGAACGCCTGATCCAGGTATCGGCCGGCAAAGAACTCGGCCCCGGTGTCCACGAAGCGGGCAAGGAAGCCAAAGTCCTCAACGGGGTCACGGCGATCTCCGGCGACGGCTCCCGCGTCTACTTCGTCGCCCAGAGCGTGCTCACCGACGAAGCAAGCCCTTCAGGGGCGGCCCCGAAAGCGAACAAACCGAATCTCTACCAATGGAATGAGGAAAGCGGCGAGACGTCATTCATCGGCACGCTCGTAGCCGCCGATGCGATCAAAAACAACGTCAGAGGAGCGGGCCTTTGGGGTGGGCAGGGGACCTGGCGCAACAACGCCTACCCAGTGCCGGTCTCGGGCGACGGCGAGACCCTTCTCTTCCTCTCCAAAGCTCAGCTGACCCCGGCCGATACCGACGGCGAACATCTCGATGTCTACCGCTACGACACCAGCGGTCTTAGCCCGGCCCTCATCTGCCTCTCCTGCCGCCCCGGTGGCCCCGACAGTGACCCTGTCGACGTCGACAACCAGAGTCAGACCCGGCCCGGCGGTACGGACTTAGCCGAGGAAGGGCGCTGGGTGAGCGAAGACGGCCAGGCCGCCGGCTTCTTGACGCCCGAGGCCCTCGTCTCCGGCGACGTCAACGAAGCGAACGACTTCTACCTCTGGCGAGAAGGGGATTTGGTGCGGGTGCCCGGCAGGCCCTTCGTCACCGGTGCCAACGACGGCCCCTTCCTCTCCCACGACGGCTCCACGGTCGCCTTCACGACCAACTCGGCGCTCCTGCCCCAAGACGGCGACACCGTTGCCGACGTCTACGTCGCGCGGGTCGGCGGCGGCTACCCCAACCCGGCGGTGAGCACGCCGTGCACGGTGGGAAGCTGCCAGGCCGCCGAAGCGCCGCCGGTTGCTCCCAACCCCGCCAGCAGCACCTTCCACGGGCCGGGCAACGTCAAGCCCAAGTCCCAGCCCTGCCCGCCAAAGAAGCGCAAGGTGAGGCGCAAGGGCAAGGTCCGCTGCGTGCCCAAGCACCCGCGCAAGTCCGCGAGCAAAGAACACAAACGCGCTCGACACGCAAACGCCGACCGGAGGAGTCCAAAGTGATCCGCGCCGCCAACATCCGTAACCTCGTCACCGCCCTCGCCTCGGCCGCGGTCCTGGCATGCCTCTTCGCGACCCCGGCGCTGGCGGCACCCGCCTTCGAAGTCACGCTCGAACGCGACTCCGCCACCTTCCCGACGGTCAGTCGCTCCGACGAACGGGTCGACTACACGGTCAAGGTCAAAAACGCCGGCACCACCCCGACCGCCGGCACGGTCGAGCTCGAACTGGAACTGCCGGGGGGAGAGGAAAGCTACGTCTTCAGCACCCAGGGGACCGGCTGGAGCTGCACCACCACGCCGGCGAGCGGCGCCCAGCACGCCGAAGCGATTTGCACCCGCGCCGACGCGCTCAATGCGGGAGCCGAATACCCCTCGCTGAAAGCGGTGATGGCGATGGGCGCCGACGTGCCCGACGTCGCACTCGCCAAAGCGACGGTCTCGGGCGGCGGCACGCCGGCTCCGGCAAGCGACTCACTCGCCTTCGTGGTCGGCCCGCCGATCCCCTTCGGCCTGGCGAAATTCACCGCCGCGCTCTGCGGGGAACCGCCCAGGACCGAACCCGGCACCGACACCTGCTCTGAGCTCGCCAACAGCGACAACTACACCCAGGCCGGCGGGCACCCGCTCCTCGGCCTCTCCGAGACCGCCGTCAACCAAAAACGCGCGCTCGTGCCCGAGCCGGGCTCCGCCGGACCCCTCACCCCCGTCGACTACCTGCGCCAGATCGTCGTCGAAGTCCCCCCGGGCGTCGTCGGCAACGCCCTGGCGCTGCCCGAGCTGTGCCCGACGGTGGAAGACGTGCGCTCGGCCAATTGCCCGCCGGGCAGCGTGATCGGTGGCATCGAAATCCTGCTCACCGGCTTCCCCTCGCCGGTCAAGGTGCCGATCTACGCGATCGAGCCCGAATTCGGCACCCCGGCGCAGTTCGCCTTCGCCGACCCGGCCGCAAACCTCTACACCTTCTCCCCCCGCCTGCGCCCCGACGACGGCTACGCGATCGACTTCGAACTGGCGCCGGCGCCGAAGGTCGGCTTCCAGGAAGCGACCGTGACCCTCTGCGACTTCGGCGGCAACAAGTCGGGCTCGAGCTTCACCGGCTGCAAGACGAAAGACGAAGTCGGCGCCAACCCCAAGCCCCTGTTCACCAACCCGACCCGCTGCGGGGTCGAGCTGGTCACGCGGGCGCGCCTCAACTCCTGGGAAGACCCGACCTTCATCAGCGCCCCGCCGTTCAAAAACGCCAAAATCACCGGTTGCGGGGCGGTTCCCTTCGAACCGCAGATGAGCTTCGATCCGAGCTCGCGCGAAGCCGATTCACCGACCGGCATGGACATCGAGCTGAGCATGCCCACCGACGGCCTCGAAGACTCCTCCGGCATCTCGCAGTCGAACCTGCGCCAGGCGACGATCGCCTTCCCCAGGGGGATGGCGGTCAACCCCTCCGCCGGCCAGGGCCTCGCCGCCTGCTCGGCGGCGCAGATCAAGCTCGGCACCAACGACCCGATCGAGTGCCCGGAATCCTCGAGGATCGGCTCGGTCGAGATCCAGACGCCGCTGATCGAAGACACCCTCGAGGGCAGCGTCTACGTCGCCCGCCAGGGCGAGGTGCAAGGCTCGCTGGTCGGCTTCTACCTGGTCTTCGACTCACCCGAAAACGGGATCCTGATCAAGATGCCGGCGAAGGTGACGCCCGATCCGGGCACCGGGCAGCTGACCGCGACCGTCAGCGAAAGCCCCCAGGCGCCCTTCTCGGCGGTCAGGATGCACTTCCCGGCCGGACCGCGGGCGACCCTGCTCACCCCGCCCACCTGCGGCACCTATGAGATCAAGGCCACGCTCGTCCCCTGGTCGGGCGGCAAATCGGTCCCCCAGACCTCGAGCTTCAAAGTCGACAGAGGCCCCGGTGGCGGCCCCTGCCCGAGTGACGCCCTGGCGCCGAAGCTGCGCGCGGGCACCTCCAACCCCACCGCGGCGCAGACCGGCGCCTTCACGCTGCAACTCAGTCGCGATGACGGCTCGCAGCGCTTCAAGGCGCTTGACATCGACATGCCCCCCGGCCTCAGCGCCTACCTGAAGGGCGTCCCCTACTGCCCCGACGCGGTGCTTGACGCGATCTCACCCGCGCTGGGCACCGGCCAGGCCCAGATCGACAACCCCTCCTGCCCGGCGGCGAGCTTGGTCGGCAGCGCGATCGCCGGCGCGGGAGCCGGCCCCGATCCCTTCTACGCCAGGGACGGGCGCGCCTATCTCGCCGGCCCCTACAGAGGCGCGCCGCTCAGCATCGCGGTCGTCGCCCCGGCGGTGGCCGGCCCGCTCGATCTCGGCAACGTGGTGGTGCGAAACGCGGTCTTCCTCGATCCCGAAACGGCCCAGGCCTCGATCGTCTCCGATCCGATCCCGACGATCCTGCACGGCCTCCTGCTCGACATCCGCGACATCCAGGTCGCGATCGACAGGCCCAACTTCATCCTCAACCCGACCAACTGCGAACCGGCCTCGGTCGCGGCCGAGGTGAGTGGGGAGGGCGGCGCCAAGGCCAGTGCGTCAGATCGCTTCCAGGTCGGCGGCTGCGAGAGCTTGGCCTTCAAGCCGAAGCTCTCGATCAGGCTCTTCGGCGGCACCAAGCGGGGAGGCCACCCGGCGCTCGAGGGCGTGCTCGAAGCGGCGCCCGGGGAAGCCAACATCTCAGGCGCCTCGGTGGCGATCCCGAGATCGGAGTTCCTGGATCAGGCTCACATCCGGACGATCTGCACCCGCGTGCAGTTCGCCGCCAAGGCCTGCCCCAAGGGCTCGATCTACGGCCACGCCACCGCGACCACGCCCCTGCTCGACTACCCGGTCTCGGGACCCGTCTACCTGCGCTCCTCAGACCACAAGCTCCCCGACCTGGTCGTCGCCCTCAGGGGCCCCGACCACCAGCCGATCGAAGCCGTGGTGGTGGGCCGCGTCGACTCGATCAAAGGCCAGATCCGCACGACCTTCGAATCGGCCCCTGACGTGCCGTTGACCAAGTTCGTCCTCAACATGCAGGGTGGCAAAAAGGGCCTTCTGATCAACAGCAGAGGCATCTGCGCTCAGACCAACAGGGCTACGGTAAGGCTCGAAGGCCACAACGGCATGAGCGCCGAGAGCCGCCCGCCCGTCAAGAGCAACAAGTGCGGCAGGAAGCCGCGCGGGAAGCGAGCTGGATGAAGAGGGCGCTCCCCTTCCTCTTGGGCCTCGCCCTGCTGTTTGCCCTGAGCGGCGAGGCTCACGCCGCCAAACTCTGCTGCGGCTTCTTCCCACCTGAATCCCAGGTCTCAGAAGGGACGCAGGGAGAACAGTTCAGCGAAATCGCCGGGGTTGCGGTCAACTCCCAGGGCTCAGGCCCCGGTGCAGAACCCGGCGACATCTACGTCGTCGACCGCAGCAACGACCGCGTCCAGCAGTTCCGCGAGATAGCCGACGGGGAAGGGCACCGCTTCGTGCGCGCCTTCGGTCTCGACGTCGGCGGCGCCGGGGTGAACGTCTGCACGGTCGCGGCCTCCTGTCAGGCCGGAACCGCATCGGCGGCGGCT
>DASSXC010000022.1:0-9323 GCA_035704205.1 Solirubrobacterales bacterium
CTCTCGGCGATCACCGCGCGAACCCCGAGCAGGTAGGTGCCCTTGGCGGCCCAGTCGCGGGAAGAGCCGGAGCCGTACTCCTTGCCCGCCAGGACCACCAGCGGCAGGTCCTCCTCCGCGTAGGCCATCGCCGCCTCGTAGACCGTCGTCTCCTCGCCGTCCGGCCAGTGGCGGGTGAAGCCGCCCCGTTTCTCGACCAGCTTGTTCTGCAGGCGGATGTTGGCGAAGGTGCCGCGGATCATCACCTCGTGGTTGCCGCGCCTCGAGCCGTAGGAGTTGAAGTCGCGCGGCTCGACGCCGTGCTCGATCAGCCACTCGCCGGCGGGGCTCGCCTTTTTGATCGCTCCGGCCGGCGAGATGTGGTCGGTGGTGATCGAGTCGCCGAGCAAAGCCAGCACCCGCGCGCCGGCTATCGGCTCGATCGGGGGCGGCTCGGCCGGCATCCCCTCGAAGAAGGAGGGCTTGCGCACGTAGGTGGAATCGGGCCAGGTGTAGCGATCACCCTCCGGCACCTCCACCGCCTTCCAGGTGTCGTCGCCCTCCAGCACGCCGCCGTAGTTGCGAGTGAACATCTCCGAGGCGATCGAGCGGCCGATCAGCTCCTTCACCTCGGCCGGGTCGGGCCAGACGTCGCGCAGGTAGACCGGCTCGCCCTCGTTGCCCTCACCCAGCGGCTCGTCGTTCAGGTCGAGGTCCATGCGGCCGGCGAGCGCGTAGGCGACGACCAGCGGCGGGCTGGCCAGGTAGTTCGCCTTGACGTCCTGGTTGATCCGGCCCTCGAAGTTGCGGTTGCCCGAGAGCACCGAGCAGACCGCCAGGTCGTTCTTCTCGACCGCGGCGGAGATCTCCACCGGCAACGGTCCCGAGTTGCCGATGCAGGTCGTGCAGCCGTAGCCGACCAGGTTGAACTGTAGGGCGTCGAGGTACTCGGTCAGCCCGGCCCGCTCCAGGTAGTCGGTCACCACGGTCGAGCCGGGAGCGAGCGAGGTCTTCACCCAGGGCTTGCGCTTCAGGCCACGCCGCACCGCGTTGCGGGCGAGCAGGCCGGCGCCGATCATCACCGAGGGGTTGGAGGTGTTGGTGCAGCTGGTGATCGCCGCGATCACCACGCGGCCATGGTCGAGCTCGACCGTCGTGCCGTCCTCCAGGGTCACCTCGATCTCGTCGCCGCTGCCGCGCTCCAGCGTCGCCACCGGGCCGCCGCTCACCGCCGGCCGCGGCCTGCCGCGCTCGTCGTCGTGGTCCTCTGCCGGAGGGTCGGAGGCGGGAAAGGACTCTTCGCTTGCCTCGTCGACGCCGTTGCCCATCCGCTCGGCGGCCTCTGGGTCGAACTCGTGCATCGCCTCGAGGAAGGCCTCCTTGGCCTGGGCCAGCGGAACCCGATCCTGGGGTCGTTTGGGCCCGGCGATGCTCGGCTCCACCTCGGCCAAGTCGAGCTCCAGGGTCGCCGAGAAGACCGGGTCCTCGGAATCGCCGTCGTGGAAAATGCCCTGCTCGCGCGCATAGGCATCGACCAGCTCGATCGTCCCGGTCGGCCGCCCGGTCAGCTCGAGGTAGCGCAGCGTCTCGGCGTCGATCGGGAAGATCGCGCAGGTCGAGCCGAACTCCGGCGACATGTTGCCGATCGTCGCCCGGTCGGCCAGGCCCAGGGTCGGCAGCCCCGGGCCGAAGAACTCGACGAACTTGGAGACGACGCCGTGCTCGCGCAGCATCTCGGTCACGGTCAGGACCAGGTCGGTCGCCGTCGCGCCCGAGGGAAGCTCGCCGTCGAGCTTGAAGCCGACCACCTGGGGAAGCAGCATCGAGACCGGCTGGCCGAGCATCGCCGCCTCGGCCTCTATCCCGCCGACCCCCCAACCGAGCACGCCGAGGCCGTTGACCATCGTCGTGTGCGAGTCGGTGCCGACCAGCGTGTCGGGGTAGGCCTGCAGCGTGCCGCTGCGCTCGCTGCTGTAGACGACCTGCGAGATGTGCTCGAGGTTGACCTGGTGGCAGATGCCGGTCGCCGGGGGGACGACGCTGAAGTTGTCGAAGGCCTCGCGGCCCCACTTGAGGAAGGAGTAGCGCTCGCGGTTGCGTTCGAACTCGCGCTCGGCGTTGACCTGGAAGGCGCGCTCGTTGCCGAAGGCGTCGACCTGGACCGAGTGGTCGATGACGAGGTCGACGTCGACCAGCGGGTTGATCTTCTCCGGGTCGCCGCCGATCTCGGCCATCGCGTCGCGCATCGCCGCCAGGTCGACCACGGCAGGCACACCGGTGAAATCCTGCATCAGCACGCGGGCCGGCTGGTAGGGAATCTCGGCGCTCGGCGTTGCCGCGGCATCCCAGGTCGCGATCGCCTCGACGTCGGCCGCACTTGCCGAGACACCGTCCTCCAACCGCAGCACGTTCTCCAGCAGGACCTTCAGCGAGTAGGGCAGGCGGGCGACGTCGAAGCGCTGCTGCAGGGCGTCGAGCCGGAAGACCTCGTAGGAGCGGTCGCCTACGTCGAGGGTCGAACGGGCGCCGAAGGAGTCGAGGGAGGTCACTCATTCATCCTAGGCAAGGGGAGCGGCGGGTGGGGGTGTCCGGGCGTTGCTGGGTTTTTCGCCTGTGAGATTGCGCCCGTCCGAGAGCCAGGTTGGGGCGAAAAAGAGGACGCCGCTGCCGCCCGGACACCCCCACCCGCCGCTCTCGTCAGCGCTTGTCGGCTTGGCCGTCGGCTACCGCGGCGGCGGCCTTCTGCCCGGCGTCGCCGCTGGCGATCTTGACTGAGAGCCCTGGGGTGGCGAGAGCGAAGTGAGCGAGCATGCGCTGCTGAATGGGAGCGACCGTTACCTCAACCTTGTTGTGCTCGATTGCCTTGACTACCGCGTTGGCTACCTGAGCTGGCGTGCCCGTGCCGAGGCCGGGGATCGGGGGCGCTCCCGAGTCCGAATACATCCCCGCTTCGCGGATCGTGCCGGGGGAGACGATGGAAACACCGATTCCCTGCGGATTGAGGTCGGCGCGCAGGCCGAGGGCGAAGCCGCGGAGGCCGAACTTGGTCGCGTTGTAGATCGAGGAGAGCGGGGTCGCCGACTTGCCGGAGAGGGAGGAGATGAAGACCATGTGGCCGGAGCCCTTCTTCAGCATCGCCGGCTCCAGCGCACGGGCGAGCAGGATCGGGGCCTCGAGGTTGACGCGAAGGGTCCCGGTGAGCTGGTCGACGCTGTAGTCGGGCAGCCGCCCGGTGCCCGGCAGCCCCGCGTTGGCGAGGAGGATGTCGACTTCACCTGCTTCCGCCGCAAGCTTCTCGGCGGCGCCCGGCTCGGCCAGGTCGGCGGGGATCGTCCGATGCCCGCCGCCGGGCAGCTCTGCCGCCATCGCCTCCAGCGCCTCGGCCTTGCGGCCGCTGAGGATCAGCTTTGCGCCCTTGCCTGCCAACGCCCCGGCGATCGCGCGGCCGAGGCCGCCGGTGGCGCCGGTGAGCAGGGTTGAGCGGCCTGAAAGATCCATCCCGGCGCCCAAGCTACCAGCCACGCGGCCGACAGGAATTTGGCATGCAAGTGCGAAGGGCTACAAAATGTTTGTTTCTTGTAAGCATCCGGCCGGGCGATCGTCTACACTGCCCGCCGTTCCGAACAACCGAAACGCCGAGTCCCGCCAGCCACCTGGCAAAGCGGGAGCGGGGGAACCACGTTTTCGGGGCTAACTCGCCCGACAAAGGGCGGGAGCGCAGGCTCCTTTTCGCGCTAGCCCGACAGCTAACCCCGTAGGCCGACGAAGGAGATCGGTTTGCTGAAGACACGCTCAAAGCTGAAGGCGGGGTTAGTCGCAATTGCGGCGCTGGCCATCCTCGCCCTTGCACCGTCAGGCGCCAGCGCCAGCTGCGAAGGCGGTGGGCTGACGCCCGCCGAAACCGACATGTGCACGCCGACGCCGAAAGCGCGGCTGCTCGCCAACGGGATGTTGATTCCACCGAAGTCCGCGCCGCCACGGGTCAAGGCCGTGATCGCGGCCGCCAACCGGATCCGCACCAAGCCCTACATCTTCGGCGGCGGCCACGCCCGCTGGTGGGACAAGGGCTACGACTGCTCGGGCTCGGTCAGCTACGCCCTGCACGGCGGCAAATTCCTCGAAAGCCCGCTGCCCTCCGGCCCGATGGAGCGCTGGGGCCTCGAAGGAGAAGGGCGCTGGATCACCGTCTACGCCAACTCCGGCCACGCCTACGCGGTGATCGCCGGCTATCGCTGGGACACCTCCGGCAACACCGACGGTAAAACCGGTCCGAGCTGGCACGAAGACCTGCGTGACAACGTCGGCTTCGTCGCCCGTCACCCGGCCGGCTACTAGACAAAGCTTCGGGGCAGGGGTTGTCCCGTACTCCACCCCGGCCAATAGGCCGGGGTGGATTTGTCCTTGACCTCCCCAACCACTCGGATAACTTCTCTATGTAGCTGCTCCACCTGACATCCGCCTCAATAACCTCTCCAAGAGCTACGGCGAGGTGCAGGCGGTTGCGGGCATCGACCTCGAGATCGAGGCCGGCGAGTTCTTCACCTTCCTCGGACCCTCGGGCTCGGGCAAGACGACGACGCTGCGGATGATCGCCGGCTTCGAGGATCCGAGCGGCGGCGCGATCGAGTTGGCCGGAAGGGACATGAGCGGCGTGCCCCCGTACGACCGCGCGGTCAACACGGTCTTTCAGGACTACGCCCTGTTTCCCCACATGACGGTCGGCGAGAACGTCGCCTACGGGCTGCGGATCGCCGGGGTGGCCAAGGCCGAGCGGGCTCGTCGCCGCGACGAGGCGCTGGAGATGGTCCGCCTGCCCGGCTACGACGAGCGCAAGCCGGGCGAGCTCTCCGGCGGGCAGCGGCAGCGCGTCGCCCTTGCCCGCGCGATCGTCAACCGCCCCCGCGTGCTGCTGCTCGACGAGCCACTCGGAGCGCTCGACCTGAAGCTGCGCGAGCAGATGCAGAGCGAGCTGAAGACGATCCAGGGCGAGGTCGGCATCACCTTCGTCTACGTCACCCATGACCAGGACGAGGCGTTGACGATGAGCAACCGGATCGCCGTCTTCAACGAGGGCAGGATCGAGCAGGTCAGCCCGCCGGAAGAGCTCTACGAGCGACCGACAACCGAATTCGTCGCCGGCTTCGTCGGCGTCTCCAACCTGCTCGAGCGCGACGGCTCGCGCTTCACGATCCGACCCGAGAAGATCCAGCTGCTCGACTCCTCCGCCACGCCGAACGGGCTGCGGACCGAGCGCGGGCGGATCGCCGAGATCGCCTACGCGGGGATGGTCACCCGCTACACCGTCGCCCTCGAGGCGGGCGGAGAGCTTCAACTCGTACGGCAGAACGTGGAGGGGGCGTCGGCCGGCGCTCCCTCCGAACAGGGTAGGGAGGTGCTGGTGGGCTGGCGCCCGGAGCACACGGTCGCGGTCCGTGGACAACGAACAGAGGAGGAATCCCCGTGAGGACTCAGGACGCACATCCAGGGCGAACGGCGTGGCTCGTAATCGTCGGCCTGCTCGCCTTCATGGCGCTGCTGGCCGGTTGCGGCGGCGGCGACAGCGACTCGAACGGCGAAGAACTGTCCAAGCTCGGCAAGGGAGAGGGTGAAGTCGACCTGATCTCCTGGGGCGGCTACGTGGAACCCGCCTGGTCGAAGCCGTTCGAAAAGAAGACCGGCTGCAAAGTCAACAACAAGGTCGCCGGCACCTCTGACGAAATGGTCCAGCTGATGCGCAGCGGCCAGTACGACGGTGTCTCCGCATCCGGCAACGCGACCGCACGGCTGGTGGACGGCGGCGACGTCGACCCGGTCAACGTCGACCTCGTCCCCAACTACAAGACGATCTTCAGCGACCTGAAGAACCAGCCCTACAACACCTTCGACGGCAAGCCCTACGGGATCCCGCACGCGCGTGGCGCCAACCTGCTGATGTGGAACGACGACGACGTCAAGCCGGCGCCGACCTCCTGGGGCGTGATCCTCGATCCCAAGGAAGCGGCCAAGTACAAGGGCAAAATCAGCGCCTACGACGACCCGATCTACATCGCCGACGCGGCTGTCTACCTGAAGGCCCACCAGCCGGACCTGGGGATCGAAAACCCCTACGAGCTGAACGAAGAGCAGTTCGAAGCAGCTGTGAACCTGCTGAAGGAACAGCGGCCAAACGTCGGCGAATACTGGTCCGACCTGACCAAGCAGATCTCCGCCTTCGCCAACGGCGACAGCCAGGTCGGCACGACCTGGCAGTACCAGTACTTCGCCCTGCAGGAAGAAGGCGCTCCCGTGGCGGCGAGCCCCGCCAGCCAGGGCTTCCTGCCCTCCGAGGGGGCGACCGGCTGGTCGGACACCTGGATGATCAGCTCCGAAGCCAGGCACCCCAACTGCATGTACATGTGGATGGACTGGATCGTGGAACCGAAAGTGAACGCCGAAGTGTCCGAAGTCTTCGGCGAGGCACCGGCGCAGAGCCTCGCCTGCGAACACACCGCGGACAAAGAATTCTGCACCAAATACCACGCTGACAATCCCGGTTTCTGGAAACGCGTCTACTACTGGGAAACGCCGGTGGCCGATTGCGGCAACGGCAACAGCGACTGCAAGGACTACAACGACTGGGTCCAGGCCTGGACCTCGATCAAGGGTTGACGAGACGGTCCTGACGTAATGGCGACTGAAGCGGTCGTGGAGAGGCGTTCGGCGGGCCACCGGCTCGCCGGCCTCTTCCACGGCCGCCCTCGCCTGCAGGTGGGGGCGCTCCTCGCCGGCCCGGTCGGCTGGCTCGTAATCGGCTACCTGGGCTCGCTCGCGGTCCTCCTCATCGCCGCCTTCTGGACGGTCGATCCGCTCTCGGGCGAACTCGTCCGCGGCTTCAGCCTGGAAAGCATCGAAACGCTCGTCGACGAACCGGTCTACCGGGACATCGTCGGCCGCACCGTGCTGATCGCAGCGCTGGTGACGCTCACCGATGCGATCATCGCCTTCCCGATCGCCTTCTACATGGCCAAGCTGGCGAGTCGCCGCGGCAAGGCAATCCTCCTGGTGGCAATCCTGGTACCGCTCTGGTCGAGCTACCTGGTCAAGGTGCTCTCCTGGCGCACGATGCTCTCCAACGGCGGGGTGATCGACTGGGCGCTCGAGCCGTTTGGGCTGAGCGGCCCCGGCTTCGGCATCACCGCGGTCTGGCTGGTGATGAGCTACCTCTGGCTGCCCTACATGATCCTGCCGATCTACGCCGGCCTGGAGCGGATACCCAACTCGTTGATCAGCGCCTCCGAGGACCTCGGCGCCTCGCCGTTCACGACCTTCCGCCGGGTGATCCTTCCCCTCGCCTTCCCGGCGGTCGTCGCCGGCTCGATCTTCACCTTCGCGCTCACCCTGGGCGACTACATCACCCCCAGGCTGGTCTCCAACGATCAGTTCATCGGCAACGTGATCTTCAACAACATCTCCAACAACCTGCCGCTCGCCTCCGCCCTCGCGCTCGTCCCGATCGTGGTGATGATCGCCTACCTGATGGTCGCCCGGAAGCTGGGCGCCTTCGAGCACATCTAGAGGAACGGATGAGGCTCTCGCGCAGATCGACGCTCCTCCTCCGCCTCGGAGTCGGCCTGGGGATGGCGTTCATATACGTGCCACTGATCGTGCTGGCGATCTACGCCTTCAACTCGAGCAACATCCTCAAGTGGCCGCCACCGGGCCTGACCCTGGACTGGTTCCCCAAGGCGATCGAAGAAGAATTCGCTCGCGAAGCCTTCGTCACCTCGCTCAAAGCGGCGGCAGCGGCCACCGCGATCGCCCTCGTCCTCGGCACGCTCGCCTCGCTCGCGGTCGCCCGCCACCGCTTCTTCGGCCGCGAGACGATCTCCTTCCTCGTCATCCTGCCGATCGCGCTGCCGGGGATCGTCACCGGCGTCGCCCTCAGCAACACCTTCACCCAGGTGCTCGGCATCGACCTCAGCCTCTTCACCGTGATCGTCGGCCACGCCACCTTCTGCATAGTCGTCATCTACAACAACGTCGTCGCCCGGCTGCGTCGCGTCTCGACCTCCTTCGAGGAAGCCTCGGCCGATCTGGGCGCCCACACCTGGCAGACCTTTCGCTTCGTCACCATGCCCAATCTCAAAACGGCACTGGGTGCCGGCGCTCTGCTCGCCTTCGGCCTCTCCTTCGACGAGATCATCGTCACCACGTTCACGATCGGGGCCGGCGAAGAAACGCTGCCGATCTGGATCTTCCGCAACCTCTTCCGCCCCAACCAGCTGCCGATCGTCAACGCGGTGGCGGTGATCGTCGTGCTGATCTCGATCGTCCCCGTCTACCTGGCCCACCGCCTCACCCGCGAGGAAGGCGGTGCCGCCGCGGCCCGAGGCGGGGCGGTCGAAGCTGAGGCGACGGCTGTGCCTTAGGGGTCCCTGGCCTCAGATGGGCTGAACGGGTTCTCCACGACCACCCCGCCGTAGTCCTGACCGTCATTCAGATCCTCCGAGAGGACTGTCTCACAACCAAGGGCTCGAGCCGCCTCGAGGATTGCGGCGTCCCAGTAGGAGATTGGAAAGCGCTGGCGCGTAGCAAGAGCCGCAAGCACCACCTGCGTGGTGATGTCCGCAACCGGGAAGCGGAGAAAGGACTCGACCAGCTTCGCCGCTTGCTCATGGGCGAGGGGGTCCGGGCGGCTCTCGCGAGTTGCCTGTACGTAGAACTCCTGCAGGACCTGCGCCGACAGCGCCAGGTCCCGCTCCGCCAAGATGCCGCGGGCGCGTGCCGCCTTGTGCCGCTCCTCTGGGTCGCGCGAGACCGCATAGAGGAGGATGTTGGTGTCAACGAACCGCACGCTCGTGAATCTCGTCGCGACCGAGCCGGTCAGCGCCACGGAACCGGTCGACTTCGGCAAGGACCTGGCCCTGCAACGCCTCCAACCGGGAGAACTCGGACTCACGCTCCTCCAGCGAGCGCAGATAGTGCGTCACCAACGCGCTGACCGAGCTCCCTCCTTCCGCTGCACGGACCCGAGCGGCGCGGTAGACATCCTCAGGGACCGAGACCGTGATGTTTTTCATGTGCTTCACAGAAGCACAGTACCACAACATAATCCCGCCAAGAGGAACCAAACCAAATTACTAGGCGACTAGACGATTGATCGCCTAGTCAGCTAAAGTACTGACCATGATCTTCGCCTTCCCTGCCATAGATCCCGATCTTCAAGCCAAGCTCGATGAGCTAGGCCGTTTGCGTAGCGCCCTCGGCGGAGAGATCGGCCGACCCGGCCCCTGGATGGGCACGCTGCGCCGAGCCGTAAGAGCCAGTTCAATCGAGGGCTCGACCTCGATCGAGGGATACAGCGT
>DASSXC010000023.1:0-4995 GCA_035704205.1 Solirubrobacterales bacterium
CGGGGTGGTCGATTTGGTCGTGAAGGTCAGGTCCGATCCGTTTTCGGTCCCCGCTCCGTTGCTCGCCACCAAACGGAAGTGGTAGGTCGTGTTCAGGGTCAGGCCCGAGATCGCCGCGCTTGCGCTCACCGGGTCATATCCGGATCCCGGAGGGGAGGCGCAGCTCGCTTCCGATCCATAGGAGGTGGTCAGGCCGTACTCGAAGTGGCAGCTGGTCGGGTCACCGTTGGGGTTGACCGATCCGTTCAGGTTCGCGGTGGTTTTGGTCTCCCCGGTTGCGGCTTCGGTCGTTACCGAAGGCACGACCAATGCAAGGGTCGTGAAGGTCTGATCTGATCCGTTTGAGGTCCCGCCCGGGTTGCTCGCCTTGACCCGGAAGTGGTAGGTCGTGTTGGCGACAAGGCCCGTCAGCGTCTTTGAGACCGCTACCGGGCTTTCGCCTGAGCCCGGAGCTGGTTCGCAGTTGGCTTCAGAGCCGTAGCTTTCCGTTAGGCCGTACTCGATCTTGCATTCGCTGACGCTGGCGCCGTTGGGGTTGACCGACCCGGCGACCTTGGCCATCGTCTGGAGGATTTCGGTCGCGCCCGGGGTCGTGATGACAGCCGGTGCTTCGGGCAGGGTTTTGAAGGTCTGATCGGATCCAGTCGTGCTGCCGTCGGCGTTGGTCGCTTTGAAGCGGAAGTGGTAGGTCTTGTTCGGCGTCAGGCCGCTGAGCGTCTTTTCGACAGGCACTGCGCTTTCGCCGGAGCCAGGCAGCGATTCGCAATCCGCTTCAGAGCCGTAGCTTTCGGTGAGGCCGTACTGGACTTTGCATTCGCTCACCGCTTTGCCCTTGGGGTTGACGGTGCCTGAGACCTTGGCTGAGGTCTGGGCGATTTCGGTGGCGCCGGGGTTGGTGACTACATCTGGGCCGGTGGGGATGAGGTTGAAGGTGACGGTTACCTTGGCGTTGCCGCCGAAGCCGGCCACGAAGCAACTCGGGGCCGAGCTTTCGCAGCCGGCGACAATGGCCCCTTCTTCGACGTTCCAGCCCGCGAGCTGGGAGTCGGCAGAGGCGACGGCAGTCAGGCCCACGCCGTCGAGCCCTTCTTCTTCGACCATGACCGTGTCGCAGACGCTCGAGACCGAGGGCGGCGGTCCTTTGCATTCGATCGGCGGATTGCCTTCCCAAAGGCCCGAGCCTTCGAATCCTCCAGCGCTCGATACTTCGCCGGTTCCGGTGCCGGCGAGGCCTACGTGCAGGGTGCCTGCGGCGGCTTGGGCGACTGAGGCGAAGAGAAAGGTCGCCGCGACTGCGGCGAGCAGGGCGATGCGGCCAAAGCTCTTTGCCCGGCGCGGGGTCGGTCCTGCGGACGATGCCTTCGCGTGGCGTCTCACGTAGCTCTCTCCTTGTCCCTCGAGCCCTCTGCCGGCCGCCTTCCCTGGGCGGCCCTCTTGGCGCTCGGTTGTCCCTGTTTCGGCCGCTCCCTGAGGCGGTGTCCCCGCAGCATAAAAGAAACGGTTTACAAATGCAAGAAGAAGTTTTTGAGATGAAGGGAGTCGGCTCCAGAAGGAGTCTGGGAGCGGAGGAGCGGAGGCGGCTAAGCGGCCGCGGCGGCCTGGCGCTTGGCCTCTTCGCGGCCCAGGTAGGGCGCGAGGGCGAGCTCGACCAGGTCGGGAAGGAGCTCGGGCAGGCGAGCCGCGGCGGCGCTGTTGAGGCGACGGACGATCAGGGTGGCGATGCCGCCGACGAGGGCCTGGTCGCGGACTTCCATGTCGAGCTCGGAGGGCGGCGGCTCGGGGCGCAGGGCGGCGGCCAGCAGCTGCATCGCCTCGCGGTAGCGGGCGGCGACGTCGCCGCCCGCGGCAAGCGGCTCGATCAGGAAGCAGCGGGAGACGGCGGCGTCGCGGGCGAGGACGTCGAGCAGGGCGGCCAGGCGGGCGCGGACCCGGTCGGGCCAGGGCTCCCCCGCCCCCGGCGCCGCCAGCATCGAGTCGAGGACGTGGGCCTCGATCATCTCGTAGGCGGCGAGGAAGCAGTCCTCCTTGCCCTCGAAGTACTCGTAGAAGGTGCGGCGGGAGATCTTCGCCGCGGCGGTGATGCGGCTGATCGTCGTCGCGTTGTAGCCGTGCTCGGCGACCGCCTCGACGACGCCGTTGAGCAGGCGCTCGCGCTGGTTCTCGGCGACGAACGTGCGGGACAGGCCGTGGCGACCAGGCGGGAGACGGTCGCTCCCGGCCAGTGCTCCGGCCTGTGCGCCGCTGTCAGCCATTGCCGAGGTAAGGCGCGAGGGCGATGTCGATCAGTTCCGGATAGAGCGCCTCCACTCCCTCCGCGTCGGCCGCCTCGAGGCGCTCGCGGAACAGCCAGGCGAGGGCGCCGGCGGTCGCCTCCTCGTGAGTCGCGGACAGGTCGGCCGGCGCGGTCTCGAGCGCGCGCCCCTCGCGCAACTTGGCCGCCACGCGGTCGAGCGCCGCGTCGAAATGCTCGCTCAACTCCGGCCCTCCGGTTTGGGCCTCGACCAGGCAAAGGCGCGCCCGCCGCGGCTGGGCGATCACCAGGCGGGCCAGGGCGCGGAGCCCCGTGGCGACCTGTTCGGACCAGGAGAGCCCGCCCGTCGCCGGATCGCCGGCGGCGGCGTGTGCCAGCTCATCGGTCGTCGCGTCGACCGCCCGATCGAATGCCGCGACGAAGCACTCTTCCTTGCCCGCGAAGAACTCGTAGAAGGTGACCGAGGAGACGCCGGCCGCTTTGACGATCGCTTCGATCGAGGCGCCGGCGCAGCCGCGCTCGGCTGCCAGTTGCTCAACCGCATCGAGGATCCGCTCACGCTGCGGGGGTGAGATGGCCCCCGCATCCGTCCCTTCCCCCCGCCCCGGAGACGGCTTGGTAGCCAGCCTTTGCGAGAGGTACTGCATGCCTCCGAGGGTAGCCGACTTGAAAAAGATTTCATATCTGGCGAAAAAGGAGTAGTTTTTATAGGGCCTATGTCAGCGGAAGCATCAGCAGCGATCAACAAGGTCGACTCGCTGGCGGCGAAGGGAGGCTCCGAGCGAGACGTCCGCGAGGGAGCGATGGAGGGCGTCCTGGTCGCCTGCGGCGAGCTGGGTTTCCGCGAGACCTCGGTGCGCTCGATCCTCGAGTACAGCGGCGGCCACCGGGCGCAGTTCTACCAGCACTTCGAGAGCAAGGAGGACTGCTTCGCGCAGGCATATGCGGTCTGGATCGAGCGCCTCTGCGCCAGCGTCCTGGAAGCGGCGGCGACGACCCCGGGCTGGGAGGGCGGCGTCCGCGAAGCGATCGTGCGGCTGTTCCAGTTCGTCACCCAGCGGCCGGCGATCGGCCGGGCGCTCTTCGTCGAGGTGCAGATAGCCGGCGAGCCGGCGCTGGCCCGGCACGAGGCCGCGGTCGAGCGGCTCGCCGCGGCGATCGACAGCGCCCGGGCCGACATCGACCCGGCCGAGGCCCCGCCCGAGGCGACCGGCGTATTCGTCGTCGGCGGGATCGAGTCCTGCGTCGCCGAGGCGCTCGGCGGCGGCGACCCCGGCCGCGTCTGGGACGCGCTGCCGGAGCTGATGCACTTCGCCGCCGGCTCCTACTTCGGCAAGGAGGAGGCCGAAGGGGCCTTCGAACGGGCAAGCGAGCTGCTGGAGCGCGAGCGGGCCCGCTTGATCGGGGTCGAGGAAGAGGCCGGGGAGCGATGACCGAGCTGCGCCTGATCGGCGGCACCGCCCTGGCCGAGCCCGCCAGGGAAGAGGAGATCGCCCCACCGCTGCGCCTGCCGCCCGGCCGCCATGGAATACCCGCCGACCTGGTGCGCGCCCACCAGCGCCTGCGCCTGCTCGACGCGGCGGCCGCCGCCCTGGCCGAGCAGGGCTACGGCCGCATCACCGCTGCCCGGGTCACCGAGCTAGCCGGGGTGTCCAGCCGCACCTTCTACCAGCACTTCGAGGACCTCTGGGCCTGCCTGCTGGCGGCCTATGAGAGCGAGGCCAGTCAGCTCTGCGACGAGATCGAAGGCGCCTGCGCGGCGCTGATCGAGGAGCGCGGCCCGATCGCGGAGGCGGACCGGAGCAGACGGGCCCGCGCCGGCATCGGCGCGGGCATCGGCTTCCTCGCGGCCGAGCCCCACGCGGCCCGCCTGCTCAGCGCCGAGCCGCCGCCGCAGATAACCGCCCTTGCCAGCGCCCGCCGCGACCTGATCGAGCGCCTCGGCGCGATGCTGCGCGGCGTCCTCACCAACCCCGCCGGCGCGACCCCATTGCCCGGCCTCGAGCGCCGCCTGATCGGCGCCGCCCTCGCCCTGGTCTCGACCCGCGCCGCCGGCGGCGACCCGCACCGCCTGCGCGACCTCGAGCCCGAGCTGGCCGAGCTCCTGCTCGCCTCGCTGTAGGACCGACCCCTCTTACAGCTGGGTCGCGACCAACGCGACGATCCCCGCGATCAGCGTCGCGATCACGCCGCCGCAGAACTGCATCAGGATGCGGTGCAGGTCATCGAACCTGTCATTGATGCGATTAAGCTCATGGTCGACTTTGTCGAATCGCCCGTCGACTTGCTCGAAGCGCCTGTCCACTTGCTCGAATCGTTTGTTGACCTCGTCGAAGCGGCGATCAACTTCGTCGAAGCGGCGGTCGATCGAGTCGAAGCGCTCCTGCAGACGTCCGTCTGTCCAGTCCATGCGATACATGCTAGCGCCATCGTAGACAGAACCATTCGCGCGGGTGGCGCGCGAAATCAAAATCTTCGCCCCAGCTTCTGTCAAGAAACTGAAACGCTTTTCGGATCGCGCTCGCGGCTTCAGGCGCTGTAAATTCTCTAAGTGACGAAAGTCACAGCTCCTATACATATCCGCGTTCGAGGGTAGGAGGGTTACGTGCCCGCTGCGTCGCAAAAGCCACTCGAGCTGATCCTGGCTCGCAATCTCATGTCGGCCCTGTCGACCCCTTCCTTCCTGGTCGACGAGGGAGGGCTGCTCGTCTTCTACAACGAGGCGGCCGGCCTGCTGCTGGGCA
>DASSXC010000024.1:0-7658 GCA_035704205.1 Solirubrobacterales bacterium
GCGGGCCGGTGAGGCACCCGCACTCTCACCCCACCGCTCCGATCGTGGATTCAGCCGCTCTTGGCTCCATAGCTCAAGCTTTTCTCGCTATTAGCGTCTTTTTCTCAGCAAAATTCGGTCCCAACTTAGACTATTCGTCCATCCACTCCACCACGACCGGAGCGAGCCAGGAGATGAGCAAGTTGCATCGCCGTGGTTACTTGGCGATTTCGACGATCGCCGCGGCATCGGCCCTGCTCGTCGCCGCGCCGGCGGGCGCGTCCGCGGCGGCTGAAGGATCCAGCGCCGGCTCAGCCTCGGGGGAGACGGTTGTCGAACCCTCGGGCGGCTCGACGCAACCCGCTGACCCGGCTGCGACGGAATGGACGCCGCAGGGTGACGACAGCGGAGCCTCCGGCGGTGGGGGTGCGCCACTGGAGCACGGCAGCTCGGTGGGCAGCGGCGTGGTCACGGAGAACGCCGGGTCAGACAGCGAGGCACCCCCGTACACCCCCGACTCAAGTGGGTCCTACGAACCAGGTGGGTCCTACGAACCGGAACCGTCGACCCCGTCGACGGTCGGCGAACCCGCCGGCACCCCGCCTCAGGCGGGAGGCGGGATCCAGCCGGCGCAACCGAGGGAGACGGCGGCCATGGCAGGCAAGGTCGGCGATGCTGGGGTCGGCACCGCACTTTCGCTGGGCCACTCCGCCTCACCCCGGGGCGCCGGCATCGGCTCCGCGCCCCCGGCGGCACCCGCGTCGTTCACGGACTCGGGCGGTCGCGTGTCCACGAGCTCCTATGCCCTGTCGCTGCTGGTCATCGTCGTGTTCGGTCTCGTCGTTGGCTTTGCGGCCGTCCGTCTCAGGCGCCGCCGCCTGAAACGGCGACTCGAGGCTTTCTGGCGTGAGCAAGACGAGGGATGGGAGGCGGCCCTGCGCCGGGTCGAGCTGGAACAGGTCTCCGCCTCGGAGTCAAGCGCACAGTGGCTGCAGCGGGTCAACGTCGCATAGGGCGAGCTGCCCGTCTCGGCCTTTCTCGCCAGTGACCACGACCTAGTAGGGGGCGCCGACCGCCTTGGCCCAATCCTCGTCTACGTGGAGCTGACCGTTCGCGTCGGTGTCGACGATCACCACGGTGGCCGGCTGGCGATTGCCGTTGCTCGGATCGATTGACACCGACCCGGTCCATCCCTTCCAGCCCTTGACTCCTTCGAGCGCCGCGGTGAGCTTTTTGGCTGCGGTGCCTTTCGCCTGTTCCGCGCCTTCGGCGAGGAAGTTCAGCGAGTCGTAGGTGTAGGGGCTCCAGGTGCCGGGCGCCTGATCGAATTCGCCGCGGTAGTCAGCCACCTTGGCGGCCGCGCCGGTGAAGTCCTCGGGCGCCGGTACGCCGACCACGGGACAGGCTCGCGCCGCGGCCACGCCGGCCGTTTCGACGAAGCCGGTGTCGTAGGAGCCGTAGTCGGCGATGCACTGCGAGTCGATCTTGCTTTCGTGCATTTCCCTGGCGATCAGGCCGCCCTCGGGAAAGTAGACGGCGGCGTAGATGACGTCCGGTTTCGTCGCGGCAAGCTCTTCGACCACGTCGGCGTAGCTCTTCTTCCCGGGCTGCACCTGCTCGTACGCGGTTACCGTCACGCCGGCCTTTTCGAGTGACCCTCTCAGGGCCCTGGATACCGAGCGGGTGTAGTTCTGGGTGGGGTCGTAGGCGATCGCGACCGTCTTGGCACCGAGCCAGTCGGTGAGCGCCCGTGAGGCAACCGGTGCGATCTGGTAGGTCATCGGCTGCAGGGTGAAGCCGAGCCCGTTGGTCGCCGTGTCCGAGGTGAGCCTGATCGGCACCAGGCCGGCGTCGATGTAGAGCGGCAGGGTTTCGATGCCGACGCCGGAGTTGTAGGGGCCGACGATGCCGTCGAGGCCGTCTGCGATCGCGGCCTTTGCCGCCTTCACTCCCGTGGCTGGATCGGCGGCATCGTCGATCGGGACGATCTCGACCTGTTTGCCGAGGATCCCGTCGGCGGCGTTGAGCTGCGCCGCGGCAAGCTGCGCCCCCTTGAGCATCCCCTCGCCGAGGACCGACTGTTCGCCTGAGAGCGGCGCCTCGAGACCGACCCGGAACGTGCTCGAATCGTTGTCGTCGGAGCCGGAGCTTCCGCAGCCCGTCGCGACGAGGGTGAGGCTGACGAGGATGAACGCGGTGGCGAAGCCGATCTTGTTTTGCATTGGGCGACCCTCTCACGCTCGGCGGTCGGATGACGACGCCGGTTGCTTCTCGGACGCCCTCCCTGGTACAACAGAGCGGTGCGAAGCTGGAATCTCAGATCGATCGAGGCGACGCCGCACCAGCCGGAGATCCTCGCCTCGGGCGACGATGCGCGCACGATCGTGCTCCGACTCCCCGCGGGGGAGGAGCTGCAGGAGCACGAGGTGCACGAGCGGGCCAGGGTCGTCGTCGTCGACGGCGAGGTCGACGTGACGACCCCCGCTGGCGAGGCGGTCTCTGCCGGCCCCGGCCACCTCTTCGAGTTCGACCCCGCGGAGCGCCATACGATCGCCGCGAGGTCCGATGCCCGCCTGCTCCTGATCCTCACGCCCTGGCCTGGCGACGGCCATCCGGGCGCGATGACGCTGGAGCGGAAGGCGGAAGCGCGCGAGCGCGCCGCGCAGCGTCCGCCGGCCTGACCGCCGGCGCACCGCTGCGGTCGTTGCCGCGGCCACGGCGGGTCGGGTCTCTTGCGTGGAAGCCGCGAGCAGCTTCGAGGCACACGAGGTGGACCTGCACGGTCACCGCGCGATCTATCGGGTTGCCGGCAGTGGGCCGACGGTGGTCCTGATCCACGGGATGATCAACTCCTCGCGGCACTGGCAGGCGGTGGCGGAGAAGCTGGCCGGCTCCCACCGGGTCGTCGCGCCGGATCTGATCGGGCATGGCGACTCGGCAACGCCGCGGGGCGACTACTCGCTTGGCGCCCACGCCGCCAGCATCCGCGACCTGCTGACGACGATCGGGGTGGAGCGGGCGACGATCGTCGGCCACTCGCTCGGCGGCGGCGTGGCGATGCAGTTCTTCTACCAGTTCCCCCAGCGCACCGAGCGGCTTGTGCTGATCTCCAGCGGTGGCCTCGGACGTGAGGTGAGCCCGCTCCTGCGCGGAGCCGCGCTGCCGGGGGTGTCGCCCCTGCTGCGTCTCGCCGCGCAGCCGCGCCTGGTCGACGCGATCGACGCCGCCGGCGGGCGCTTGCGTACGCGGGGCAGCTCGAAAGGCGTCTATTTGGAGGCGGTGGCTCGCGCGCTGCGGCCGCTGCAGGAGACGGGCTCGCGGCGGGCGTTCCTGCAGACGCTGCGCTCGGTGATCGACGTCCACGGCCAGCACGTCAGCGCCGCCGACCGGCTCTACCTGCTTGGCGACATGGCGACCCTGATCGTCTGGGGCGAGCGCGACCGCACGATCCCGATCGAGCACGGCCGCGCCGCCCACGAGGCGATCCCGCACTGTCGCTTCGAGACCCTCTCGCGCGCCGCTCACTTCCCGCACCTCGAAGATCCCGACGGACTTGCCGCGATCCTCGGCGACTTCCTCGCGACGACCGCTCCGGTCCGCATCGACGACTCCGAATGGGCGGCGGTGATCGCGCAGCAGGCCAAGCGCCGCTTGCGCGCCGTCGCCTGAGGGCCCCGTGGCGGCAGGGGAAAGCGCCGGGATCCTCCTCTTCCGCAATCGCCCCGCGCCGGAGGTGCTCCTCGTCCATCCCGGCGGCCCATTTTGGGCGAAGAAGGACCTCGGCGCCTGGTCGATTCCGAAGGGCGGTCCGGGGGAGGGGGAGGACCCGCGGCATTGCGCCCTGCGCGAGCTGGCCGAGGAGCTCGGCCCTTCGGCGCCGTCGATCGACCTCGCTGAGCTGATCGAGCTCGGCTCGATCCGCCAGAAGGGCGGCAAGGTGGTCCACGCCTGGGCCGTGGAGGGGGAGTTCGACCCGGCGGCGCTCGACAGCAACCGCTTCGAGCTGGAGTGGCCACCGCGCTCCGGCACGCTGAGCGAATTCCCCGAGGTCGACCGCGCGGAGTGGTTCGAGCCGGCCGAGGCGCAGCGCAGGATCCTGCCGGCACAGGCCGAGCTCGTCGTCCGCCTGCTCAACACACTCACCGCCCCCGAGTGAGTACCGCCTCGACTCCCCGACCCGCACCCGACCTGCATCGAGGCCCTAATAGGGCCTCGATGCAGGTCGGGTCGACCGTATACTCGCCGCAATGGTCGACGGTCCGGATTCGCAGGCTGGCCCCGGGGATGAGGGGCCTTCGGGGAGGCCGCAGCCGCTCTCGGTGAGGTTGCTGGGGGCCGGCGTGCGCGGTGCCCGCTCGGTCAGCAGGGCCGCGGGAATCGACCGGGCGGTCGAGGCCGCGGCCGAGGAGGCGATGGTCGCCGCGGTCGAAAGCGAGGCCGTCGAACGCGCCGTGACCCGGGTGCTCCAGGGCCCCCTGGTGGAAGAGGCGGCGCGCGGCGCGCTCGAGAGCGACACGGTCAAGCAGGCCCTGATCGACGCCCTTGACAGCGAGATGGTCGACGAGGTCTGGCGGCGCCTGCTGGCCAGCGACGAGGCCCAGCGGCTGGTCGAGCGGATCGCCGAGGCGCCGGAGCTGCGCGCCGCGATCAGCGCCCAGAGCGTCGGCTTCATCGAGGACATCGGCCACACGATCGGCGATACGACCCGCCGTCTCGACGATGTGGTCGAGGGAGTCGCACGCCGGGTCACTTTCCGCAAGCGCCGCGGCGAGCCGACTGAACGCGCCGGGGCGCTGACGCGGGCGCTCGCCTTTGGCCTCGACCTGCTGATCGTCAACCTCGCCTTCTCCGGGATGGCCGCGATCGCGGCCTTGATCGGCTCTTTCTTCTCCGGCACCGGCAACGGCCTGTCGGGGGTCGCGCTGGCCTTCGGCAGCGCCGCCTGGATCGGCCTCGCCGCGCTCTATCTGGTCACCTTCTGGTCGCTGGCGGGGCAGACGCCAGGCATGCGCTTCTTCGGCCTCCGGCTCGCCACCGTGGGTCGGGGCCTGCCGCCGCGAAAATCGCTGCGACGGCTGGTCGGCCTCTTCCTCGCCGCGATCCCCTTTTGCCTTGGCTTCCTCGGCATCCTCTTCGACGAGCGTCGCCGCGGCTGGCAGGACCGCCTCGCCGGCGTCGACGTCCTATATGAGAGCCGTGAGGCGACCGCGGCGCCGTGGTCGAGCCTCGATGCGTCCGAGGCGCCCCTCGCCGGACAGCCGGAGACGGCGAAGGCCCCGGGAGCCCGGGGCCTTCGACCGCATCAGGTGTAGGGCGCCGCCGCGCGGCAAATTCCCGGAGCTAGGGGACGGGATTGCCTTCCGGGCCCTCGGACAGCTTGTAGATGATGATGATCGCGAGGGCGAAGATCGCCAGCGACCAGAACGGGTAGGCGGGGATCGAGAGCAGCGCGCCGATCGCGTTGAGCGAGGCGATGAAGATGCCGAACCAGCGGCCGAATTCGCCGCCCGAGAAGAGCGAGAAGGCCGCCACCAGCTCGAGCACGCCGAGGATCAGAGTGATCCAACCCCAGGTGTGAAGCCCGCTGATGATGTAGGTGGCGTTCTCGGTGAAGAACTTCGAATCGCCGATCGCGGCGATGCCGTAGACGATGTTCAAAACACCGGCAACGAGCAGCAGCACGCCGGCGAAGACCCACCAGCCACTGATCAAGGTGTCGTCGTTCATGGGTAACCCTTTCGCTGAGTATGGGACGAGGGACAGGCCAGGAGTCGCTTCTACCTGAGCCAAATGTTTCCTGCAACTAACGAGTGACGGAAAGGCGGATCCAGCCCGCCCGGGTCGGACATCTGGCACTATTGCCGGGCGATGGGAGCCGTCAACGCCGTGAGAGCGCCGGAGGAGAGCCTTCAGGGCCTGCCCGACTTTCCCTTCGAGTCGAAGTACCACGAAGTGGACGGGTTGCGGCTCGCTTACCTTGACGAGGGGGAGGGGAGCCCGGTCGTCTTCTTCCACGGTGAGCCGACCTGGTCGTTCCTCTGGCGCAAGGTGATTCCGCCGGTGCGCGATGCCGGCTACCGTTGCATCGCTCCTGACTACGCTGGCTTTGGTCGCTCCGACAAGCCCAGCGAGCTCGAGTGGTACACCTACGACCGGCACGTCGCGCTGATGTCGGCTCTGCTGGAGGAGCTGGACGTGCGCGACGCCACCGCCGTCGTTCACGACTGGGGTGGGCCGATCGGCCTGCGACTCGCGGTCGAGCATCCCGACCGGTTCTCCCGCCTGGTGATCATGGAGACGGGGCCGTTCACGGGTCACCAGCAGATGAGCGAGACCTGGCTCAAATTCCGCGACTTCGTCCGCGACAACGCCGATATCCCGGTGGGCATGTTGGTCCGGGGCGGCTGCAAGAACGACCCGGGCGACGAGGTGATTGCCGCGTACGAGGCGCCCTACCCGAACCCCGAGTCGAAGGCCGGCGCCCGCGCCTTTCCCCTGATCCTGCCGACCGAGCCCGACGCTCCCGGCGCCGCCGAGGGCAAACGGGTTGCGGATGCGCTGCGAGTCGACGATCGCCCGACCCTGGTCCTCTGGGCCGATTCCGATCCGATTCTGCCCTTCTCCGTCGGCGAGCGGGTTTCTTCGCAGCTCGACTTCCCGCCGCCGCGGGCGATCGAGAACGCTGGTCATTTCCTCCAGGAGGACGCCGGCGAGGAGATCGGCCGGGTCGTCGCCGAGTGGCTCCCGACCTGACCGCCTAGCGACTCGAGGCCGTGATGCGGGCGACCTTGCCGAGCAGCTCCTCGCGGCTTCGCCCGAGCAGGAGGCGTTCGCGGCGGGGTGGTCCCTCGTCGTCCAGCCAGGTGATCATGCCGGGCCAGTAGGGACCCGGCGGGGTGCCGGGGTGGTGAAAGGCGGAGGCAAAGACCCAGCTGCCGGTGTTGTGCAGACTGCCGCCGCCGGGCAGCATCCACTCCGCCTCGCCTTCGTGTGGTCCACCGCGATGGGTGTGGCCGGTGATCGTGTGCACGGCGCTTAACTGCAGCCGGCCGGCCAGCTCGGTGGCCGCGGCGACGCAGTTGCTGGAGATCGAGGCGGTGCTGAGGCTGGGGTCGAAGTTGGCCCGGAGAAGGCGGTTGATGCCCCAGATGCCGGCTGGAATGGCGGCCCGCAGGGCGGCCCGCCGGATCAGGCCGGCGCTTCCGTTGGCGCTGGCGACGCTCCGCCAGATTCGCTCGGAGGGGCGCGCCGCGCGCCGCGCGACCCCGCCCTGGGCGAGGCCATAGGTGAGTCCGTAGACCGGTCGCAGGATGCGCTCGTAGTCGGCCGGCTCCGGCTCCTCTGGCAGGGGCCTCAGCGCGCGCATCGTCGCTGCCGCCGCGATGCACTCGAGCCGCGGCAGCGTCATGTGGCAGTCCATGTAGTGGCCGTGGGTGGCGTAGACATCGTCGCGCAGCCAGATGCCGGGGTAGGCGAACTCGAGCCCGGCCCCTCCGAGCCAGGTGGCGATCCGCTCCGCCACCTCGCCGGTCGGCTCGGCGTGGTGCTCGAGGGCGAGCGGCTCTCCGGCCAGCGCCAGCTTCTCCAGCAGCGGCTCGGCCAGCCGATGGTCGTGATTGCCGGGAACCAGCAGCACCGAGCGGCCCGCCATCGCCTCGCCGACTTCCTCGAAGAAGCCC
>DASSXC010000025.1:0-5847 GCA_035704205.1 Solirubrobacterales bacterium
CGAAGCGACGCTGGCGGTCATCTCCGAGCGCGAATCGCATGCCGCGGAGCCGCCGGACGCGGTGGCGGCCGCGATGCTCGCCGTCGACATCGTCGTCGCGCCCACCATCCAGTCGATCTCCCACACCGAAGCGCGCCGGGCGGCCACCGAGGCGGGAGTGCGGATCGCCTCGATGCCGGGCGTCACCGGCGAGATGCTGGCCCGCGTGATGGGGGCGGACCTGAAATTGCTGCGCAAACGGGGGGCCGCGGTGGGTCGGGTGCTGGGCGTCGGCGCGGAGGCGACGATCACCTGCGCGAACGGCTCTGACCTGCGGCTCGGGCTGGAGGACCGGACCGCGATCGTCGACGCGGGGGCGCTGAACATGCGTGGCGCGTTCGGCAACATTCCCTGCGGCGAGGCCTTCATCGCGCCGCTGGAGGGGACCTGCGAGGGAACGCTGGTCGTCGATGGCTCGATCGCCGGCGTCGGCAGGCTGTCCGAACCGGTCGAGCTCACGGTCGCGGACGGCCACCTGACCGAGGCGACGGGATCCGACGGAGCGCGCCTCCTGGAGCTGCTCACCGAACACGGTTCCGATGGCACCAACGTCGCCGAGCTCGGCATCGGCACCAACGAAAGCGCGATCCTGACCGGCAACATCCTCGAGGACGAGAAGATCCTCGGCACGGCGCACGTCGCCTTCGGCGCCTCGGCCGCGATCGGCGGCACGGTTCAGGTGCCGGTCCACCTCGACTGCGTCGTCCTGCGACCGACGGTGGAGATCGACGGCACGCCGATCGTGCATGCCGGAGAGCTCGTGGCCTGAACGGTGGGTCGGCCCCCGCTGCTCGCCGTTCCGAACGTATCCGAGGGTCGCGACGCGAGGCGGATCGCCGCGCTGGAGCGCTCCTTCGTCACCGGCGTGGAGCTGCTCGACCGCCACAGCGACGCCGACCACAACCGGACCGTGTTCACGCTTGCCGGCCCTCCCGAGGCGCTGACCGCCGCGCTGGCAGCTGGGGCCGGGGCCGCCGCCGCGATCGACATGGAGGCTCACGAAGGCGTGCACCCGGCGATCGGCGCTCTCGACGTCTGCCCGCTGGTCTGGGTCGGTCCTGGCGATCGCGACGCGGCCCGAGCAGCCGCTCTCGATCTCGCCGGTGAGATCGGAGAGCTGGGCGTTCCGGTGTTTCTCTACGGCGAACTTGCCACGGGAGCCGAGCGCGTGGAGCGGGCCTACTTCCGCAACGGGGGGCTGGTTGAGCTCTGGCTGCGGATGGAGGCCGGTGAGCTGCGCCCCGATCGGGGCCCCGATGAGCCTCACCGGACCGCCGGTGCGACCCTGGTCACGGCCCGCCCGCCGCTGGCGGCCTTCAACGTCGAGCTCGACAGCGGTGATGTCGAGATAGCCCGCGCCGTTGCCGCGGGAGTACGTGAGTCCGGCGGCGGCCTGGTCGGCGTGAGGGCGATCGGGCTGCCTCTTTCGGGCGGCCGGGTGCAGGTCTCGACCAACGTCCACGACCCCGCCGCGGTGCCCCTCGCGGCCGTCGTCGAGCGAATCCGTGAGCTGGCGAAGCCCCTGGGTGCTCGTCCCGTGGAGACCGAGGTGATCGGCCTGGTTCCCGCGGCGGCCCTCAGCGGCTACCCGGAGGACGTGCCTATCCGGAACTTCGATCCCGGTCTGCGGACCATCGAGGCTCGCCTGGGGACCTTCTCCGCAGGGGCCTGAGCGGCTGTTCGTCTAGATTCCGGGTATGGCTCAAACGAAGAAGAAGCGCCGTCGCAAGCACCGAGGCACCCAGGGTGGGCGGGTCGATCCCAACCGTCGCACCGGTCGTCCGCGCAGCCGCGAGGAGGCCAAAGCGCGGGCCCGCGCCGGACGCGGCAGCTCGTCCAAGGTCGACGCTCCGCCGACCTGGCGCAGCTCGATCGTCCGCGGCGTGGTCGCCGGGGTCATCTTCACCGTGCTCCTGATGCTGATCTTCAAACGGCCGGCCGGCTCGGCGCTCGCGCTCGGCGCCTTCATGCTGGCCTTTTACATCCCCGCCGGCTATTTCATCGACACGACGATGTGGCGGCGACGGGAGCGGGCGCGGATCCGCGCCAGGGAAAAGGGATGAGCCTCGACGTCCAGATGCTGACCGTGGGCCCGATCGCGGAGAACTGCTTCGTCGTGCGGCGCGAGGGGTCGGGAAGCGGCGTGATCGTCGACCCCGGCGACGAGCCCGACCGCATCCTGGCCACGGTCAGGGAGATGGGGACGAAGATCGACGCGATCCTGGTCACCCACTGTCACTTCGACCACGTCGGCGCGGTGGCGCCGGTGGCCACGATCACCGGGGCGCCGGTCTACTGCCCTGAGATCGAGCGGCCGGTCCTGGCGGACATCATGGCCTACGTGCCCTATGCCGGTTTCGGTCCATACGAGAGCTATGAGGCAGACGAGACCGTCAAAGGGGGGGAGACCCTCGAGCTGGCAGGGATGACCATCGACGTGATCTTCACCCCCGGCCACAGCCCCGGTCACGTCACCTACTCGATTCGCGACGAGGAGGCGATGTTCTCCGGGGACGTGCTGTTCAAAGGCTCGGTCGGCCGGGTCGACCTGCCGGGCGGCGACGGACCGACGCTGCTGCACTCGATCCGCGAGCTGCTCGACTCCCACCCACCGGAGACCGGCGTCTATCCGGGGCATATGGACGTGACCACACTCGGGGTGGAGCGGGCGACCAATCCCTTCCTCGCCGAACTGGTCCGCTGAGCTGAGCGCCGCGCCGGTAAGGTCGCGCAACTGTGGCCAGCAAGTACCAAGCTCCGCGCGGGACCTTCGACGTCCTGCCAGCCGACGCCCACGCACGGCGGCGGCTCGAAGCGGTTGCCGCTGAGATCTTCGCCCGCGCCGGCTACGAGCCGATCGCGACGCCCGCCTTCGAGGACACCGAGCTCTTCGAGCGCGGGGTCGGCCGCTCCACCGACATCGTCCGCAAGGAGATGTTCACCTTCGAGGACAAGGGGGGGCGCAGCATCACCTTGCGGCCCGAGGGGACCGCGCCGATCTGCCGCGCCTACCTGGAGCACGGCATGCACAAGCTGGCGCAGCCGGTGAAGCTCTCCTACGTCGGGCCCTTCTTTCGCCACGAGCGGCCGCAGGCGGGGCGCTACCGCCAGTTCCACCAGCTCGGCGTCGAGGCGATCGGCACCGATTCGCCCGCTGCGGACGCTGAGGTAATTTCGATGCTTGATTCGTTGCTCGGCGAGCTGAAGGTCTCCGGAGTCGAGCTTCGACTTGGCAGCCTCGGCTCGGTTGAGGCCCGCCGCGCCTATCTCGAGGAGCTGAAGGCGCATTTACACGCACACGAGGGCGAGCTGTCCAAGGACGTCCGCGAGCGGATCGACATCAATCCATTGCGCGCGTTCGACTCCGATGACGAAGCGACCCGACAGGTGATGGAGGCCGCCCCTGTTCTTGTCGATCGCCTCGATGGCGAAGACGCAGTCCACTTCAATGCCGTGCGGACCTATCTCGATGCCTCGGGGGTCAGGTACAAGATCGATCCGACCCTCGTGCGTGGTCTCGATTACTACACGCGGACCATTTTCTCGTTCGTATGTGACCGGCTCGGCGCCCAGTCGGAGATCGGTGGCGGGGGCCGCTATGACGGGCTGATCGAGCAATTGGGCGGGCCGCCGACCCCTGCGGTTGGTTGGGCCATCGGGATCGAGCGAATCCTGTTGGCGCTTGGTGACGAGATTCGCGACGCTTCGGAGGCGCGGCCGGTCTTCATCTCCGTCAACTTCGATGTCGAGGTCGAGCGGGCGATGGCGCTGACGACCGAGCTTCGCAAAGCCGGTGTCGCCGCCGAGTTCGATCTCGCTGGGCGCGGTGCGAAGGGTCAGCTCAAACACGCGAACCGGATCGGCGCGCGGTACGTCGTCTTTCTCCACGGAGACGGGCCAGCGCAACTGCGCGACATGGACAGCGGGGAGCAGCACGAGCTCGACCCGACTCGCCTGGTGGCGGAGCTGACGGGAGACGAGACATGACCAACGTGCCGGCTCTCGGGCCAAACGAGTTCCGCGACACCTGGTGCGGCCAGGTGCTGGGGGACAAGGTGGACTCGAGCGTCCGGGTCGCCGGCTGGGTCCATCGCCGCCGCGATCACGGCGGGCTGATCTTCATCGACCTGCGCGATCGCACCGGGATCGTCCAGCTCGTCTTTCATCCCGATTCCTCCTCCGGGGCCTTCCAGCTCGCCCACAAGCTGCGCGCCGAGGACGTGCTGAGCGCGGCCGGCACGATCGTTCGGCGCTCCGCGGAGACGGTCAACCCCGAGCTCCCGACCGGGGAGTTCGAGCTGGCCGCGGAGTCGGCCGACCTGCTCGCCGACGCCGATACGCCCCCGTTCCAGATCGAGGGCTTCTCCGGCGAGGTCGGCGAGGACGCGCGCCTGCGCCACCGCTACCTCGACCTGCGCCGCGAGCCGATGCGTGAGGCGCTGGCTTTGCGCCACCGGGTGACGGCGGCGATGCGTGAGTTCCTCGACGGCGAGGGCTTCCTCGACGTCGAGACCCCGGTGCTGACTCGCTCGACCCCGGAGGGCGCCCGCGACTTCCTCGTGCCCAGCCGCCTGCAGCAAGGCTCGTTCTACGCGCTGCCGCAGTCGCCGCAGCTCTTCAAGCAGTTGCTGATGGTCGCCGGGTTGGAGCGCTACTACCAGATCGCCCGCTGTTTCCGGGACGAGGACCTGCGCGCCGACCGCCAGCCGGATTTCACCCAGCTCGACATCGAGATGTCCTTCGTCGGCGTCGACGACGTGATCGCGGTCAACGAGCGACTCCTCGCCCATGTGTTCGAGCGGGTGGGTGGGCCGGCGGTCGAGCTGCCGATCGAGCGCCTTGGCTACGACGAGGTGATGAGCCGCTTCGGCACCGACCGCCCGGACCTTCGCTTCGGCCTCGAGCTGGTCGATCTCGGCGAGGCGCTGGCCGAGACCGAGTTCAAGGTCTTCCGCGGGGCGATCGAGGCCGGCGGGGCGGTGCGCGGGCTCAACGCCGGCTGCCGCGAGCTGCCGCGCTCCGAGCTCGACGGCCTGATCTCACGGGCCCAGGAGCTGGGGGCAAAGGGTCTCGTTTGGGCCTTCCGCGAGGGCGACGGTTGGCGTTCTCCCACCGCCAAGTTCCTCTCCGAGGCCGAGCTGGCCGAGCTCAACCGCCAACTCGGCGCCGAGGAGGGCGACCTTCTGCTGCTGGTCGCCGACCAGCGGCGGGTCGCAGATGCGGTTCTCGGCCAGCTCCGCGTCGAGCTCGCCGAGCGTTTCGACCTGATCTCGGCCGACGAGCACCGGTTGGTCTGGATCGTCGACTGGCCGCTTTTGGAGTGGAATCCCAGCGAGAAGCGCTGGGATTCCCTGCACCACCCGTTCACGGCCCCGGCCGGTGAGTTCGACCCCGGCAGTCCGGGCGCGGCGCGGGCGCTTGCCTACGACCTCGTCTGGAACGGTCAGGAGATGGGCGGCGGCTCGATCCGTATCCATCGTGCCGATGTGCAGCAAAGCGTCTTTGCCGCTCTCGGGATCGACGCGGAGGAGGCAGAGGCTCGCTTTGGCTTCCTGCTCGAGGCGCTGCGCTACGGCGCTCCCCCTCATGGCGGCATCGCCTACGGGCTCGACCGGATCGTCGCGCTGCTGCACCACACCGAGTCGATTCGGGACGTGATCGCCTTTCCGAAGACGGCCTCAGGAGTCGATCCGCTCACCGGGGCGCCGGCGCCGGTCGACGAGCGCCAGCTTCGCGATCTGGGGATCTCCGTCCGAAGCGGAGGTGGAAAGGGCTAGGGAGATGGAAGGGCGCGTGCCTCCGGACGAC
>DASSXC010000026.1:0-4705 GCA_035704205.1 Solirubrobacterales bacterium
CGAAGCGGTAGTCGGCCAGGATCGTGCCGGTGGCCAGGGCGGCGGCGGTCGCCTCGTCGTCGTCGGATGCCGGCAGCAGCCAGGCCAGCGACGGAGCCTCCAAATTCGCCGCCTCCTTGGCCGCCAAGGCAGCAGCCATCCGCAGCCGCTCCGCATCAACGTCTACGCGCTTGCCGAGGCCAGCCACGAGAACCCGACTCGGCCGCTCCGGGCGCAGCAGAGTCAGCTTCTGGAAACTGCCCTTCGCGTCGGCGGCGCCGGGCATTTCGGTCAGCTCGTCGGGAGGAGCCTCACCTTCAAAGAGGCCGACGACGAGGAGGTCGGCGGTGGTCTCGAGCGAACTCTCTTGACTTACGGCGACGTTCACGGCGAGCGAGTCTATGGACTTGCTCACGCTGAGACAACGAAGTCGTTGCCAAATGGTGAATGAAGCGCGGATCGCGCTGCGGTCAATGCTGGATTGAAGGCGCCCAATTGCAATGATAATTCTGTATGCTCATCCGTTATTTAGTAAGGGAGACCTCCGTGCCAGCTTCACGTTCTGCATCGAAAACTAAGCGCGCTACCCTCACTCGGAGGGCCGCCGTTCTCTTCATCGCGGTCTTGGTTGCGGTGCTCGCCGCGGGTTGCGGGAGTGAGGACGGAGATGGCGACGCGAGCGTGACCGAGGTGACCAAGGCTGGGTATTTGAAGCAGGCAAATGCGGCCTGCCGGAGAGCGCGGGCGGGCATCTGGGGGAGGGTGTCCGAGTTCCTCGACGAACGCCGTGGCGATAAGCCGCATGAAGCGCTCTACGCCGAGCTCACCCACCTGGTCCTCCTGCCCACGGTCGAAAGCGAAATGGAAGGGGTTCGAGCCCTCAGGCCTCCACCGGGGGAGGATGAACGCATCGACGAACTCCTCTTCATCGAGGAATCGGCGCTCACCGAACTCGTCTTCATGCAGAGGATCCCCTCGATCCAATTCGCCAAACGGCGCTTCATCGAGTCGGGCAAGCAACTCCGTGCCTATGGTCTGCCGGCCTGCGCTAACGGCCCCGAACGTCGTCCCCGCGACGGCGACGTTCTTTAGCGACCCCATACACCAGCCTGCGCGCGCGCAAATCTGCGCGCGCGCAAATCCCACTCACGTTGTTTGCAGAGGGAACGCCCTCGTTTATGAATCACTCAGCCCAATCGCTCGGAAATACTTGATCTATCACATCCGCGCGGATACAGATCAACGGTCCCCAGAGACGGGGAGGGCGCCTGATCGCCAGTCGCGCGGGCGCCGCAACGATGAAAGGAAAGTAAAGATGAAACGCAACCTCAAGGTCCTCGGGCTTGCCCTCGTGGCTGTCTTCGCGCTGAGCGCGGTGGTGGCGTCGGCGGCCACGGCACAGTCTGGCGTGCTCACATCGACCAACAAAGAAAAAGTGACACTTACAGGCGCCGACACAGGCGTCAAACAAAACTGGTTCAAAGCATTCGAAAACAAAGTCGAATGTCCGGACAGCACCTACACAGGCCACGCAGTTAAGACGTTCACGCAGACAGTAGAAACAACAGAAAAAACCGGGAAAGATCACGAATTCTTGCCCCACGGAGCCACTGAAGTCACAGTGACCCCTCACTACAGGCAGACACAGACACCGCCTAACCAAAATACAGCTAATTGCGATGTTGAAGCGGGGGCAAGCACCCTCTCGGCAACAGTGACAATGAACGGTTGTGACTTCGAGTTCTACGAATTTAAAACAGCTGGCGGCGGCAACGGCACATACAGTTTCCTTGCCGACGTCGTCTGCCCGGCAGGTAAAACGATTGAAGTGCACATCTATTCCAGTCACACCCACTCGCTTCAGCTGTGCAAAGTCACGATCGGGTCGCAGGAAGGGCTCACCGGCTTTCATGCCACCAACACAGCAAACGAGACCGTGGATCTGACGGGCACGTCAAAAAACATCAAAGCGAAAAAATCCGGTCTCTGCGGAGCCGGAGAAACCGAAGTCGCCGAATACAACCTTGATGTGAACGTTGGGGCGCACAACGAAGGCAACCTGGCAGAAGGGATCACAATCAGCGACTGATCGACTGATGCGGCCTGGATTCGATCTAGAGCCGATGCATTGCCGCGCCTCGCGTAGCCGGGGCGCGGCTTCTTGTCTGGTGAAACTAAAGGCATTCCTTGACATCACCGGAGCCGTTCCTATATCTTCAGCGTGTCCAAGTTAGGGCTTGGGCAGGGGAAAACATTGGAGTAAAAGGATGAGAGCGAATCTTTCATGGGAACCGCAGCGCCGCCGCGTGGCGCTGCTCTCCTTGCTGCCAGCACTGCTTATTATGGCCTGGCTCTCGTTCGCGCCTTCGAACGCCTCGGCCGCCCCGGCAGAACTTTGGACCGAGTGCCTCCCTGGCTCGGGCGCGGGGCAGTGCAGCAACCCCCGCGGGATAGCCGCCAACCCCGAAAACGGCCGCCTCTACGTAGCCGACCAGGGTAACGGCCGGGTGCTGGAGCTAGACGCTCTGGGCAACTTCATCAAGGCCTGGGGCTGGGGTGTCGACACCGGTGCCGCAGCACTGGAGGTATGCACCCCCGGATCGGGCTGTCAGGCGGCGCCCTTCGGTAGCAACACCGGGCAGCTGTCAGCGTTGCCGATGGGCGTTGCGGTCGACTCGGCCGGGAACGTCTACGTCGAGGATCGCGGCCTGCTGGGGAACCCGAGCGTGCGAGTGCAGAAGTACGGCTCCGACGGCAGTTTCATCCTGATGTTTGGCGGGGGAGTGAACAAGACCAAAGTCCAAGAAGGAGGGAAAGTCGACTCCGAAGAGAACCTCTGTCCCTTCGACCCTGGCGACGAATGCCAGGCGGGCACGATCGGCAATGGCCAAGGCCAGTTCGGCTCCTGGGAAATCGGCAGCCACATCGCGATCGACAGTAAGGGCACCGCGACCGACGCTGACGACGACGTCTAAGTCGGCGACGTGGGGCGCATCCAGCGCTTTGACACTGACGGCAACTACCAGGGCGAGTTCTCCGTTTCCGGTAACGTGCAGGGCCTAGCGATCGGCCCCGACGGCAACCTCTACGCGATCATCGCGGGGAAAGTCCGTAAGTACAGCCAGAGCGGGATCCTGCTCCCCATCGCCTTCGAAGTCTCCGCCGCGACCGCGGTTGCGGTTGACTCCACTGGCAGCGTCTTCGTTTTCAAGGGCGGCACCAAACCGATCTGCGAGCTCGCCCCCGGCGGCGGGTTGGTCGAATGCTTCGGGGAAGGCTTCAACGCCTCTACCGGTCTGGCTGCCAACCTCTGTCCCGGCAGCCAGGCGCCCGGCAACCTCTACGCGGTCAACCTCAGCATCCCCAACGCCTTCGTGCGCGCCTACGGCGGCAAGCCCGTCGGCTGCTTCCGGGCCAGCACCGGCGAAGCCGACCCGATCGGCGAGACGACCGCCACCCTGAACGGCTCGGTCAACCCAAAGGGCGAGGCGGTGAGCGAATGCTTCTTCGAGTACGGCGTGAGCACCGCATACGGCCAGAGTGTCTCCTGCGACCCGAGCGCCGGGGAAATCGGTACCGGCACCGAGCCGGTGCCGGTGCAGGCCGAGATCGGAGGCTTGTTGAAAGGCACGGTCCACCACTTCCGCCTCGTCGCCAGGGTCGGCGGCGAGCTGGAAAAAGGGGTTGATGCGACCTTCAAAACCCTCGGCCCGCCGGTGATCTCAGAAGAGAGAGCCACCGGTGCCACCGACACACAGGCGACCCTGAAGGCGCTGGTCAACCCGGAAGGCCTCCTGACCTCCTACCGCTTCGAGTACGGGCCGACTGAACTCTACGGCCAGAGCACCGAAGAGGTGCCGATTGGGTCGGAGCGCGCCAACAAGGCCGCCCAGACGGTTCTCGAAGGGCTCGACCCCGGCACCACCTACCACTGGCGGATTGTCGCCATCAACTCCTCAGATGAAAGCCAAGGAGACGACCACCTGGTGCGGACCTATCGGCCCTTCGCTCGCGCGACCGACTGTCTCAGCCGGGCCCTGCGCACCGGCCGCTCCGCCTCGCTGCCCGACTGCCGCGCATACGAGATGGTCAGCCCCGTCGACAAGAACGGCGGGAACATCGTCAGCGGCTTGGTCGCTTCTGATGACCCCGGCGGGTACATGCGGGCCGCTCCCAATGGCAGCAAGGTCACCTATACCTCGACTGCCTCCTTCGCCGACCAGCCGAACGCCTTTGGCGTCAACCAGTACCTGTCAACCCGCGGGGGCGATGGCTGGTCTACGCACGGTATTCACCAGCCGGTGAAAGGCGATCCGGGAGAAGCGGGTCTGAGCCGCGAATTCATGATTTTCAGTGAGGATCTCTGTAGCGCCTGGCTGATCGACCATCAGACGCCCCCGCCGAGCGTCCAGCCGGCTGGCCAGGATGGCTTCCCGAATCTCTTCCGTCGCGACAACTGCGCGCCGGGGGCGGGATTGCTGGAAGCGCTGGTGCCCGAACCGCCGGTTCTGCTCGCTGGTACGGCGACCACTTATGTCGATCAGTACTCGGTGCAGGGCATCTCCGACGATGGTCGCCACGCGCTCTTTGTTGCCAAAGCAAAGTTGCCGCACGTTCCGAAAGCGGCCACCGGGAGCAACGGGCAGATCTACGACCGCTTCGAAGGTGGGCTGTCGCTGGTCAGCGTGCTGCCTTCGGGTGCGCCCAACGCGAACCACAGCGTCGT
>DASSXC010000027.1:0-6596 GCA_035704205.1 Solirubrobacterales bacterium
CAGCACCGGCGGCCTGCTCGGCCGGCACCGGGTCTGCGCAAGCGAATAGGCGCCGAATGATGCGTTGACCACCCCATAGGGGCATCAACTCATCATTTTGCGTTTAAAGCGCCAGCGAGAGGGGCTCTTCTAGCAGTGCGCGGATGCGGGTGAGGAGCTCGGCCGCGGGGGCGCCGTAGAGGATGCGGTGGTCGCAGGCGAGGTCGAGCTGCATCAGGTGCGCGGTGGCGATCTCGCCGTCGCGGACCACCGGCCGCTCCTCGATCGCCCCGACCGCGAGGATCGCCGCCTGCGGCGGGTTGATCACCGCGGAGAAGCCTTCGATTCCGTACATCCCCAGATTGGACACGGTGAAGGTGGCGCCGGAGAGCTCGGGCGGCGTGATCTGCCCGTCGCGAACTTTGCCCGCCAGCGCCCGCGACTCCGAGGCGATCTGGCGCAGCCCCTTGCGGTCGGCGTCGAAGACGGTGGGGACGACGAGCGCGTCGTTGGCCGCCACCGCCACGCCGACGTTCACCCGCGAGTAGAGCTCGAAGCGCCCGTCCCGATAGGCCCCGTTGGCCCGCGGATGCTCACGCAGCGCCAGCGCGCAGGCCTTGACGACCATGTCGTTGAACGAGGGCACGACGTCGCCCGGCAGCGCCCGAGCCTTGACCATCTCCCGCCCCGCCACGGCCTCGCTCATGTCGACCGAGGCGCGCAGGTAGAAGTGCGGCGCGGTCGCCTTGGACTCGGCCATGCGGCGGGCGATGACCTGCTGGGTCTTCGAGAGGTCTTCGTAGGTGACTTGGCCCTTGGCGGTTTCGGCAGGTGCGGCTGAGGGATCAGGCGCGTCCGGTAGAACGGTTGAGGGACGGGGCGTCTCGACCGCGGGTCCTGCCGCGGCAGGTTCCCCCATGTGCTCGGGTCCCGCTGGGTGGGCCCCTCCGCTATGGGGGACCCCCCCTGCCGCGTCACCCGCGGAAGCTGCCTTCTCTACATCCGCCTTGACGATTCGCCCGCCGGGGCCCGAGCCCTGAAGCTGAGAAAGGTCGAGGCCTTGCTCCTTGGCTAAGCGGCGTGCCAGCGGAGAGGCTTTCGGCCGGTGCCCGTCTCCATCGGCAGAAGCAGCCTCTGCGGGGTGAGCTTCCGCACCTTCGGCCGGGGCGTTTGCCTTGGCGGCCGGGGTCGCGGCAGTTCCAGACGTATCTCCCGCGGGTTGCGGCGTAGGGGGGACCGCCGCCCCTGAGGAAGCTTCAGCTACCGGAAGGGGTGGTGGGTCCCCTGCGCCGACAGGACCAGCGGGCCGGGACTCCTCGGTCCCTCGCTCGTCCTCCGCCGAGACCTCTGAACCCTCGCCAACCCGAGCGATAGGCGTCCCAATTGGAACCGTCTCACCCTCCTGCACCAAGATCTCAGTCAGCGTCCCAGCGACATCAGCTTCATAGGCCATGTTCGCCTTATCCGTCTCGATTTCCACCAACTCATCCCCAACAGCGACCTCATCCCCGACAGCCTTAAGCCACTGCAGCACGGTCCCCTCCTCCATCGAGTCGGACAGCCTCGGCATGACCACATCAGCCATGAGCCGTCCCTCGGTCGATTTCGCTGCCAGGCCGTGAAGGGGGGGAGGGGGGTCCCGATCGGATGCGGCGTCCTGTTTTTCGCAGCGGGACGTCGGCGAGAGGCGCAACGCGCAAGGCGAAAAACCCAGCACCCGATCGGGACCCCCCTCCCCCCCTCCCCGTTGGGGTCGTTGGGGTCATGGGGACCCCTCCAGCGCTCGACGCCGGCGACAGGACCCGCGCGCTGAGACGCATCACACCGATCCCTCCAGCGCGGCCAAGGCCGCATGCACCACATGCTCCTCATGCGGAATAGCCGCCTGCTCCAACCGTTTCGCATAGGGCATATGCACGTCGCCCCCGGTAACCCGCTGCACCGGCGCATCGAGGTAGTCGAATGCCTGCTCGGTGATCAGCGCCGCCAGGTTGGCGCCGACGCCGCCGTGCGGCCAACCCTCCTCGATGATCACCGCCCGGTTCGTCCTGCGCACCGACTCGACGATCGTGTCGAGGTCGAGCGGGCGCAGGGTGCGCGGGTCGATCACCTCGGCCTCGACGCCGTGCTCGTGGGCGAGCGTCCGCGCCGCGTCCTCGGCGACGTGGGCCATTTTGAGGAGGCCGACGATGGTCACGTCGCCGCCCTCGCGCCGCACCGCCGCTTCGCCGAAGCGCAGCACCTCGTCGCCGTCCTCGGCGACCTCGCCGCGAGTGCCGTAGAGGCTCTCGTGCTCGATGAAGATCACCGGGTTGTCGTCGCGGATCGCCGCCTTCAGCAGCCCCTTGCCGTCCGCCGGCGTCGAGGGGCAGGCGACGAGCAGACCGGGGACCTGGAGGAAGAGCGCCTCGAAGCTGTGCGAGTGGGTGGGGCCGAGCTGGTGCCCGCCGCCGCCCGGCATGCGGATCACCAGCGGCACCCGCGCCTGGCCGTTGAACATGTAGGGGATCGCGGCGGCGTGGTTGACGATCTGGTCCAGGGCGAGCAGCGAGAAGTTGACGGTCATCAGCTCGACCACCGGCCGCAGCCCGCCCATAGCAGCGCCCACGCCGGTGCCGACGATCGTGTTCTCGGAGATCGGCGTGTCGCGCACGCGCCGCTCGCCGAACTCCTCCAGCAAGCCTTCGGTCACCTTGAAGGCGCCCTGGAAGACGCCGACGTCCTCGCCAATCACCAGCACGGCCTCGTCGCGCCGCATCTCCTCCGCCATCGCGTCGCGCAGCGCCTCGCGCATCCGCAGCGTCGCCATCAGCGCTCCCTCTCCCAGAACCGCTCTATCGGGTCGCTCGCCTCCGTTGCCTCGTTGATCGCGCGCTCCTCGACCTCCTCGGCGACCTCGGGCTCGACGCCCTCCTGGGCGTCGCCATGGGTGGCTGGGTTCGGACGCGGTCCGTCCGGCTGCCCCGCGTAAGCCGCCCCCGCTTCGGCCAGCTCGCGCGCCGCCGCCGGCATCGACTCTTCCTCGCGCTCGCCGCGGTGCGGCTCCGGGCTGCGCTCGTCGACGGCGTACCAGCCGCCGGGCTGATCGAGCACGTAGAGGTTTTCGTAGAGACTGTCGAGCGCCGGTTCGGGTGAGGCGTCGGCGAACTCGACCGCCTCGGTCACCGTCGTCTCGGCCTTGTCGCGAGCCTCCTGCACCTCGCGCTCACCCAGCACACCCGCCTCGACGCAGCGCCGCGCGAAGGCTTCGATCGGGTCTTTTTGCTGCCACTCCTCGACCTCCTCGCGCTCGCGATAGACCTCCGGGTCGGCGGCGGAGTGGCCCCGGTAGCGGTAGGTGAAGGCCTCGAGCAGGGTCGGCCGCCGCTCCTCGCGCGCCTGTCGGATCCCCTCCGCCACCGCCTCGCGCACGGTGACGACGTCCATGCCGTCGATCCGCTCGCCGCTGATGCCGTAGCCCTCCGCCTTCCTGGAGAGGTCGGTCTGGGCCGAGTGGCGCTCGACCGAGGTGCCCATCCCGTAGAGGTTGTTCTCGACCAGGAAGAGGACCGGCAGCTTCCAGAGCGCCGCCAGGTTCATCGTCTCGCCGAAGTTGCCGGTGTTGGAGGCGCCGTCGCCGAGCATGCAGACCGTGACCGCGTCCTCGCCCTTGTACTCGGAGGAGAGGGCAAGACCGGCTGCGATCGGCAGGTTGCCCCCGACGATCCCGTAGCCGCCCATGAAGCGGCGCGCGCGGTCGAAGATGTGCATCGAGCCGCCGCGTCCGCCGCTGGTCCCGTCGACCCGCCCGAACAGCTCCGCCATCACCCGCTTGGGCTCGGTGCCGCGGGCGATCGCGTGGCCGTGGGTGCGGTAGGTGCCGATCAGGTAGTCCTCGTCGCGCATCACCGAGGTGGTGCCGACGATCGTCGCCTCCTCGCCGATCCCCAGGTGGAGGAAGCCGCCGGCTTTGGCGCGCTGGTACTGCCTGCCCGCCTCCTCCTCGAAACGGCGGATCAGCGCCATCCGCGCGAGCAGCTCGTAACAGGTGGCGGCGTCGGGCAGGTTGGCCATTGAGGCCACCTTAGCTCGCGGCTTCCACCGCCTCCTCCAGCCGATCGTCCCCCCAGAAGACCTCGTCGCCGACGGCGATCGTGGGAACGCCGATCACGCCGCGCTCCGCCGCCGCTTCGGTCGCCTCGATCAGCGCCCGCTTGACGCTTTCGGTGCCGCACGCCTTGCTGACGGCGTTGGGGTGAAGCTCGCAGGCAGCGGCGGAGATCAACACGTTGTCGTGCTCGCTCAGGTCGCGCCCCGCGGCGAAGGCCTGGCGGAAGCCGGCGAGGGCGAAGGAGACGGTGCGACCGGTCTGCTTGGCGAAGGTCGCCGCCCGCATCGCGAAGAGCGTGTTGCCCGGCCAGGGCTCGGGCCACTCGAGTCGGGGCAGGCCGTAGTCCCGGGCGCGGCGCTCGACCTCGGCGATCCCGTCCTCGCGCCCGGGCCCATTCGCCCAGGAGTCCCGCCCGAAATGCTTGAACAGCCCGCCGAGCAGGATCGGCTGCCACTCCGGCTGCTCCAGTTCGGCATCGGTGAAGACGCCGCTGATCCGCTCCGCGGTCAGGTACGCGTAGGGGGAGCCCAGATCGAAGTAAAAGGTTGCGCGCTCGCCGCTCAAGCGTGCGTCGCCCACTTGTCCACGGCCCGCGCCGCTTCGAAGATCGCCTCGGAGATCGTCGGGTGGGGATGGACGATCCGCGCCAGCTCCTGGTAGCCGCCCTCCAGCGCCATCGTCGCGACCAGCTCGGCGATCATGTCGCAGGCCCGGTTGCCGACGATGTGGGCGCCGAGGATCTCGCCGTACTTGGCGTCTACGACGAGCTTGACGAGTCCGTCTTTGTCGTCGTAGACGGTCGCACCACCGACCCCGCCCAGCTTCAGCTTGCCGACCTTGACGTCGTGCCCGGCCTCCTTCGCCGCTGCCTCGGTGAGTCCGACGCTGGCGACCTGCGGGTGGCAGAAGGTGGCGCCGGCGACGAGGTTCTGGTCGACGGGATGCGTCTCGACGCCGGCGGCGCGCTCGACCGCTACGACGCCCTCATCGGAGGCCTTGTGGGCGAGCGCCTTGGCGTTGACCAGGTCGCCGATCGCGTAGACCTTGGCGTTGGAGGTTCGGCCGAACTCGTCGACCTTGACCTTGCCGTTCTCCTCCAGCTCGACGCCCGCCGCCTCGAGGCCGAGCCCCTCGACGTCGGCGCCGCGGCCACCGGCGACGCAGAGGTAGTCGACCTCGGCGCTCTCGCCGCCGTAGGTGAATTTCACCGAGCTTGCGCCGGCCTCGACGTTCTCGACCGGGCTGCCGGTGGAGATCGTGATGTTCTGCTTTTTGAAGGCCCGCTCGACGATGCGCGCCATGTCCTTGTCCTCGGCGGGGAGGATCTGGTCGAGCATCTCGATCAGCAGGACCTCGGTGCCGAAGCGCCCGTAGGCGGAGGCGATCTCGCAGCCCGAGGCGCCGGCACCGACCACGGCGATCCTCCGCGGACGGGAGGGCAGCGACCAGGCGCCCCAGGTGTCGAGGACGCGATCGCCGAACTCGACGCCGGGAATCGGCAGCGCGACCGAGCCGGTGGCGAGCACCACGGTGCCGGCCTCGTGGACGTCATCGCCGACCTGGACGTTCCCCTCCGCCGTGAGCGCACCGTCACCCTCGATCCAGGTCACCCTGTTTTTGTCCCAAAGCATCTTCACGCCGTTGGAGAGCGATTCCGAGACGGCGGCGCGGCGCTTGCCAAGGGCGTCCCAGTCGAGCGAGGCGCCCTCGACCACGACCCCGAGCTCAGCGCTGTGCCGCGCCTGGTCGTAGATCTCGGCGGTGCGGAGGACGGTCTTGGCCGGGATGCAGGCGTAGTTGAGGCAGCGCCCACCCGGTTTGTCGCGCTCGATGACGGCGGTCTTCTTGCCCAGTTGGGCGGCGCGGATAGCGGCGACGTAGCCACCCGGGCCCCCACCGATGACGACTACGTCATATGAATCCGCCACGAGCCCCAGCCTATAGAACAAAAGACTCCGGGAGGTGATGGTTGATTCGGGAATTTACGTGCCCGAGGGGAGCGTCATCCACGGGTGCGGAAATCCAAATCAGCCGCCTACTTCCGGACAGGCATCTGGATGCGCGCCATCGCCTTGACCATGAAGTAGAAGAAGGTGCCGGCGACGACGAGCAGGCCGAAGGTGGCGGCGAACTCGCCGAGGCTGGATACCTGCACGGCGAGCCCGAAGACGGCGCTGAAGATGAGGAAGACGAGCAGGAGCTGGAAGCCGAGCACGGCCCAGTAGCGGGCGCGCCACATCCCCCAGGCCATCACGCCCATGATCAGGGCGGGGGCCAGAACCTGGGCGAGGCGCGGTTTGTCGCCTTCGACCTCGACCCCGGCCAGGTAGCCGGCGAGGATGGAGAGCGCGACGAGGGCGGCGACGACCGCGCCGATCGTCACCACCAGCGGCCGCTCGCCCTCGGCCAGCGGCTCGAGGCTCTCCCGCGCCTCCTGGTTGCGTTCCTCGGCGCGGGCGTAGCCGCGCTCCATCCGTTCGCGCGGCGTCGGCGCGGGCCCGCCGCGCTGCTTGCGCTTGCGCGGCGC
>DASSXC010000028.1:0-7397 GCA_035704205.1 Solirubrobacterales bacterium
CTCATAGCGGGCCACCGCGTCGACGCAGACCTCGAAGACCTCGAGCATCAGGGCTCTCATCGACTCAGGGCCGACCTGAGCGGAGATCGTGGTCGAGCGGTGCATATCCACCGCCATGACGGTTATGTGCCGCAGTTCTGCACGGGCCTTGCTGAGAGTGCCGAGATGCTGACGCGCGGTCCCCACCAGGGCCGCCGCCGACACTTGGCTCGGATCGAGAGAAAGCGCCTGGGAGGCATAGTCGAGCACGTCCAACCAGCGGCCGTCGGCAGATGCCTCCTCGGCGAGCGAGGCGAGTCGAGCGCCCTCATCCATCCCCATCGCTCACTATGGGTGAGGGACCGATACGCGCGTCGGAGATGGTCAACCCTCAGCAGTCAAGCACAGAACCAGGCAAAACGCGTTGAGATCTTCGAACTATTCGGATTTCTTGAGCCGGCGCCTTTTCGCCTGTTGCACTGGCGGATTCGACGGCAGTCGTCGACTGCCGTATCGGGCACTAGAGTGCGTTTGTCACCAAATGCCCCCGGCGGGATTCGAACCCGCGCCGCGCGGCTTAAAAGGCGCTGCTCTCGCCCTCTCTGAAGCGAAGTCGTGCCTGGTTTGACATAGCGAAGCGCAGTTTAGATCAGCCTCGGGCTGGTGGAATTGGTACCCAAGGTGGTACCCAATCGCCGCCAGCATGAAGGACCCCGATGCAAGAGGGCGATGACATGGACAGGACAGTCGACCGGGGTCCTTCAGACAAACGGAGGTGCAGCAATGGCGACGGTTCTACTCGACGGCGACGCGACGGACAAAGGCTCCTTGCTCGTCAGGGACTACAAGGGTAAGCCCTACTACGAGGCGAAGTGGCGCGACCTGGAGAGCACGCAGCGCAAGCGCCGGCTCGGGCGTGCCTGGCTCGAACTCGACTCAGCGGGCGAGTGGGTGCCACGGCGAGGCCGGGTCCGTAGAGGCTTCTTGGACGAGCGGCGGGCATACCCTCTGATGGCTTCGGTGATCGAGGGGCACGAAGCGAAGCTGAGGGACGCTGCGCCGACGCGCCCGGAGGCTCTTTTCCCCGAGGCGGTAGACGCTTGGCTCGTCTACCTGAAAACGGAGAAGCGCGTCAAGCCTTCGACCCTCTCTGGCTATAAGCGGCTTCTTGCCCGACCGGGCCGAAGCCGGGACCTTCGGCGCGGAAGGATCATGCGCGAGTTCGGCAAGCGCTCGTTACTCGACATCAAGACCAAGGATGCCCGCCGATTTCTGGCGAAGCTGGACCGACAGGACATCTCGGCGAGAACGGTCAACATCCATCGCCAGGTTCTTCACGCAATCTTCGAGTTCGCTCGCCGCGAGGAGACCTTCGGCTTGCCGAGCAACCCGTTCGCGGGTACGACGAAGCGCCCGGAAGATGGAGCGAAGCCGATCGAGACCTTTGAGCCCGACGAGATCCTTGCCGTCGCCGAGGTTGCCAGGAGCGGCGCGCACCGTCGCCGTGGTGGCTACGCACACTCGAACTACTCGCCGGAAGCCGAGCGCGAGTGGAAGCGGATCAATGAGCAGGATGCGGCCCTTTTCACGATCGCCGCGTGTACCGGCTTGCGGCTCGGCGAGCTGGTGGCGCTGCGCTGGCGCGACGTCGATCTGAGGGGCGGCGTGCTGACCATTTCGCGGGCAATCTCGGCCGGGAAGGAGACGAGCACGAAGTCGAGGCGGAGTCGTACCGTGCCGCTGGCCGAGCAGGCGATCGCGGCGTTCAAGTGCCTGCTGGAGCGGGATAGCTTCAAGGACCGGGATGATTTCGTCTTCTGCGGCCCGGCTGGCGGCCGGCTGGATGGCTCCGCCGTGCGGGCGCGTTTCATCCGCGCTCAGAAGAAGGCGCAGCTTCGGGTGCGACGCTTCCACGATCTCAGGCACACCTTCGGCACCCTTGCAATCCGCCGCTTCGACCTCGTGAGCGTCAAGGAAATGATGGGCCACGCGCAGCTGGCCACGACGGAGCGGTATCTGCACTCGAAGCCGCGCCCGTCGGACGCCGCCAAGCTAACCGCCCTCTTTTCCGAGGATGACGATCACGACCACCCGCTCGCGGCCTAGCGCCGCGAAGCGGGATCAAAGAGGTGGCCGAGGTGTTGCTCAAGTAGCGGTTTAGCTGAATACCAGCGTCGCCCGATCTTGCAGGCCGGGACGACTCCCCGCCGCATGTAGTCGAGCGCGGTCGTGCGCTTGACGCGAAGCACCTCGGCAACCTCCGTCGCGGTCAAGAGGTCGTCGCGAGAAAAGGAGGGGGGCGTTTCGGCTATTCCCGCCACGGAAAGACCTCCACCCATTCCCGCGGTTCGCAGAGACCCGGACAGCCATATTCGGAGCTTTTCCAGGAGACGTGAAGATGGGGCGTGCTGCTGTGGGCCGGATCGCCGTGATTGCTGTCGTAGCCGTTGTAGCCGATGAATTCGATCGCGGGGACGAGAGGGCAGACGGGCGCAGCGCCATTCCAGCCGCAGCTTGGAATCCAGCCGAGGGCGAGCGCCGCTTTGAGCGTCGTCCCGTCCCAACCGCGTCCGGCGACGGGCACCATGTCCATCGCAGTGCCGTCGCCATGCGTTTCGTGTCCAGGCTCCCGCGCGGCCTTGACGCGCAGGTCATAGGTTTCAAGCAGCCAAACCGCGTCGGGCCAGATTCGGACATCGACAGCCTCCGGCGAGCCATCCCCGACCCAGAGCTGAGGGGGAATCGGCTTGAAGGCCCGCGGTGCATAGAGCCGGATTGCCTGATCGACCACGGCGGCACCCGGCCCTGACGCGCAACCGGTGCCGCTGATGGTCTCGACCGCGCCGTCGTCGGCGAATCGCCGCGCGTGCTCCAGAACGTCGGAGACGTACCACTCGGCATGGTTGTAGGAGAAGATCGCGCCGTGCCAGTCCTCCGGGGCGCCGGAAGCGCGCAGGAGCCGGGCAGCGGCGAAGATCGCGTCCCAAGGGTTGTAGGGGTCCTTGGTGCCGTCGCCGTTCCCGTCGACGCCATATGCCTCCCAGCTCGAAGGGAGGAACTGCATCCAACCTTCGGCTTCCGCCGAGGAGACGCCCAGGTTGGTCCCAAAGCCGGTCTCGACCCAATTGATCCCGGCAAGGATCGACGGACCTTGCTCGCCAAGCCCATATTTCGCAGCAGCCCGCTCGTAAATCGGCACGAGCCGCGACGGCACCTTCGAGCTGAGGGCGCCTACTGATTCTTCGCAGCTGGATGAGGCAGCACCCGCCAAGACCGTGAGCGCCATCAACCCGGCGATGAGCGCCCCCAGTACGACGAGAGGCACGCCAAGCAGGAGCTTGGGGGCGCTAGAGACGGACTGAGGGCCGGAATTCTCCATCCGGCCTTGCTGTCCATCGACAGACCGTTTTGCATCGGATTTAGGTCAAGCCGATGCAAACGGCCTCCACGATGGACAGAGGGGGTGAGAACGAAAAACGGCCCCTGCGTACATGGAATAGGAATGTCCGGGTACGTTTTGGGGTAGATCGCCGTCCGGAGGCGCGATGTTCAGGAATGGCACCCCCCGCGAGATGAAGCCAGCGGAGCTTGAGGAAGCTCGGCTCGGCTTTACGCAATACCTGCGCCGCAAGGGCTTTTCGCCTCAGTTCATCACCCAAAATGGCGATGACCTGTTCGCAACGGCGACGCTCGAATACAGCCGCAAGGTCGTGGAAGGTGCTGAGATCGAGAGTCCTGCTGCCTGGCTTATCGCCTGTGCCACGCAGCGCACCAAGAACCTTCTGACGTCAGAGGGTCGCACGCCGAACCTTGTCTCAACCGAGCGCGCGCCGGTGCTCGTTGACGATCGAGACCAAGGCCCGGAGGACGTGGCGCTCGAGGAAGATCGTTTCCGCAAGGTGCGGCGGGCCGTGGCAGAGCTGTCCGAGGAGGAGCGCCTTGTGATCGAGCGCGCCTACTTTGAGGACTTGCCTGTGCGAGAGATCGCCCGCACGTTGGACTGGCATCCCTCTAAGGCGCAGCATCGACATGAATCAGCCCGAAAACATCTCCATGAGCTCCTGGGCGTCGAAAGCCTCGACGAGCTGGAGTTGGAGATCGGCCTTGCCGCCTACGTCTCGTTCATCGGGGCGCACTCCGGCATTCATCCGATGGCGGGCATCGAAGGGACGATCGAAGGGGTTCAGCAGGGAGCCTCCTGGGCGTGGCTGCGAGTTCAGGATCTTGCTCGTCGCCTTCCCTTCGGAGGCGGAAATGCCGAGCCTTCGGCAACCGCGGCAGCCCTGCAGAGCAGCGGCGCGGGCCGAGCTATCGCTGTTTGCGCGACGGTGGTCGTCACCGGCTGCATAGGCGTTGCGGCGACCGTAGAGACCGGGGTCTTCGGAGGCGGCGGCGATCGTCAATCGAAGCCAGCGGAGGTTGCGCAGACGCATGAATCGCCGCCGATCCGCATTCGCCCAGCTCCGGCACAGCCAGCGCCGAGCGCCAGGACCCATCGTCGCGTCGGAGCACAAACCGGGTCGGCTTCCTCTGGGCGCCGCTCGCGATATAGCCGCAACCCAACGCCAGTCAGCTCTAAGTCGACCGAGGGGAGGCGGCGCCTAGCCCACAGGGAGGGAGGCGTCGAGGCGGCGGGCGAATCAGAAGAAGTAGCGGTCGTCGCTCCTGAATCCGAAGAAAGCGCCACGAGCGAACCAGTCGCAAGTCCGTCTTCTAGTCCATCCCCGAGTGCATCCGCGCGGAAGTCATTCGCGCCCGGACCGTGAGGAGTCAGCCATGAAAACCGTCGAGCGCTGGATGCCAAATGGGGCGCGTGCTGTCGTCGCTGCCCTGTCCGTGACGGTACTCGTTGCGATTTCGGCGTCGTCGACCGCCCAGGCAGGGAACTACGTCGTGGCGCAATGCTCTCCGAGCGTCTACCCCGGCACTCCCGATGCCGGCTTCACGTCTACGTCGGCCCACTACCTCGCCCATGCGGATTGCACGTCGGGTGGCCCCGGCCTCCAGATCACTCACAGCCTGAAAACCGGCGAAACCGGCACTGTGCAGGGAGCCTATGGCGCTTGGGTTTTCACGGCGCCACCCGGCACCTTCATCAATGGTGGCTCGGTCTTCTCCAACCTGGCGACTGACGTCGGCCAACACGGCTACGTGGCCGTTTCGCCCGATGCCGGCTCTGGCGTCGCCTTCTCAAATACCAACGACGGGCAAGGGCATACGGCAGGCATCCCGCCCGGCAACTGGCGCTATCTCGTCGCTCGCCTGGAATGCACGCAACCGAATGAAAACGGACGCTGCGTCGGCGGGGCTGGTGGCGCTCACACCAACGTCAAGCAGATTCGCATCCAGCTCGCCGATGTCGTGTCGCCAAGCGTCCACACCGGGGGCTCTTTGCTCTCGGGTGAGGAAGTCCACGGCCCTCAGACCCTCGACGTCAGCGCCTCCGACGAAGGCGCCGGGCTGCGCTCGGTTCAAGTTCTCATCAACGGCAAATCGGCCGGCGGGGAAGACCTCTCCGGCGCCTGCAATCCGCTCCCCGGCAATCTGACCTCGCGCCTGTCGCCGTGCCCACCCAGCTTCATGCACACCTTCACGCTGGACACGGCGCAGCCGCCTTTCAAGGAGGGGATGAACGGGGTCCAGGTCTGTGTCTCCGACTACGCCCAAACCGGAACGGCCAACAGTGCGTGCGAGTCCCACGAAGTCCTCGTTGACAACCTTTGCCCGGGCTCTCCCGTCGCAGGCGGCAAGGCGATCACGTCGGGGTTCGCCGGGAACGGCACGCAGGAGCGGACGCTCTCGTTCCGCCAAAAAGCATTGATCCGAGGTCGCGTAATGGGCGACGGCGGAAGCCCGATCTCCGGGGCGCAAGTCTGCATCCAGGGCCGCACCGATCTCGATGGCCGCCCCTTCCACCTGATCGGGACCACGACCACCAACGAGAACGGCGGATGGAGCTACAAGCTCAATCGAGGTGCGTCGCGTCGGATTCGAGTCGGCTACCGCTACGGCGCCAATCAAGTCCTGAGCGAACTCACGCTCCACGTCAAAGCGCGGGCGACGTTCCACCTCAGCAAGCACCGAACTCATGCCCGGCGCCGCTTCTTTTTCAGCGGCTCCATCATTGGGCCGCTGGAGTCACACCGGGTTGTTGTCGTCAAAGGCACCGTTCCCGGCGCCCATCGTCGTTATTTGATTCGGCACGCCCGGACCGATCAGGAAGGCCACTTCCGCGTTCCCTACTCGTTTGCTCCCCTGCCAGTGACTACGCGATTCGTCTTCTGGGCTGTCGTCCCGAATCAAAACGGGTATCCCTATGCTCGAGGCCGGTCGGTCGGTCGGTACATCCGTCTTTCCCCAGGACCGGCACCGCACAAGAAGAAGCAAGGAGGGCACCGATGAAGCTCAAGAGCAAGAGAATTTCTCCGTCGATGGTGATCGCCCTGATTGCCCTCTTTGCGTCGCTGGCTGGCAACGCTGTTGCCTTTCAGCTTGGCCGCAACAGCGTCGGCGCGCGAGAGCTGGCCAATCCTGTCCTTCGCTTCGGCAAGCTGCACGACACCGACACGACCGCCAGCGATGGCCAATTCCGGGAAGCGAAGGGCCATGCCGCCTGCAAGCGGGGCGAGCTGCTGCTCAACGGAGGAGTCCGGCTCCACGCCGGGGGAGATGTCGCTCCTCACGCCTGGGAAGTCGAGTCGGCCCCCCAGCGCTCGAAAGGCCGGTGGCGATGGAACGCAACCCTGAGCTCTGACCTCGGCGGCGCGGCCCGCAACGATTTCGTTGTGGTTGCAACCTGCCTGCCGAAGTAGCGGCCCCAGCGCGAAGCATCTCAGCCTGAGCATCAACCGAGCTAAGCCTCGCGCTCAGCGCATCAGACGTTCGGTGGGGGCAAACGGATAGGAATTTCTCCCGGACCCGATGCAAACGGGGCCCGCGATGGACAGCAGGGGTGCAGACGCACCTCTAGGCAAAGGAGTCCGCCGTGGTCCTCGCGATTTTCGTCAAGTTGCAGCTCGCCGTCGAGAAGGTCCACGTCGAGCCGAATCCGAAAGGGCTGCCGGGCACCCCCGCGCTGGAAAAGCTGGTCAACGGGCTCGCCGCGATCGCCCTGCTCGCTTGCGTTGCCGGCGTCCTGATCGGTGCTGCGCAGTGGGCGCTCGGGTCTAAATCCAACAACTACAGCCACGCCTCCGATGGCAAGTCGAAGGTGCTTTATGGCTTGCTCGGCGCCTTCGTGATCGGCGCTGGCGCAGCCCTAATCAATTTCTTCTACAACTCGGGCTCGGCGGTCAAATGAGCCGCCGCGCTCGTGACAACTCTGGGCCGAACTGGCGAGCACTCCTCCTCGCCTGCCTCGCCGCGCTGCTGGTCGGCCTGCTTCTCGGCCGCTCCCTCTCCCCCTCCCACCCCGAACG
>DASSXC010000029.1:0-7362 GCA_035704205.1 Solirubrobacterales bacterium
TGTTCGACGTCGAAGCCGGCGGCGTCGCCTACCGCGAGTCCGAGCACGAGCAGGCCGGCGAGGAGATCGTCTCCGCGGCGATCGACGGGGTCGAGCTCGGGCTGACCGTCTGCTACGACCTGCGCTTCCCGGAGCTCTACCGGATCCTCGCCGTCCGCGGCGCCCGTCTGATCGCCACCCCCTCGGCCTTCACCGCGGCCACCGGCCGCGACCACTGGCAGGTGCTGCTGCGCGCCCGCGCGATCGAGAACCAGGTCTTCCTCATCGCCCCCAACCAGGTCGGCGAGGCGCCGCCTCACTACAGCTCCTACGGGCGCTCGGCGATCGTCGATCCCTGGGGGGTCGTGCTCGCCACCGCGCCGGACGAGGAGTGCTTCGTCGCCGCCGAGCTCGATCTCGCCGCCCAGGAGCGCGTGCGCGAGCAGCTTCCCTCCCTCGCCAACCGCCGTCCCCGCGCCTACCGGTGGCCGCAGCTCCTGGAGGCCCACGCCTGATGGCCTCGAAAGCCCCGCCGATCGACAAGCGCCGCCAGATCCTCGACGCGGCGGTGCGCGTCTTCGCCCGCCAGGGCTTCCACTCGACCCGCGTCGCCGACATCGCCGACGAGGCCGGCGTCGCCTACGGGCTCGTCTACCACTACTTCAAGTCCAAGGACGAGGTCCTCAACGAGCTCTTCAGCGAGCGCTGGTCGCTGCTGCTGGCTGCGATCGAGGAGGCCGACAGCAGCGCCGATCTGGCGCCTCGCGCCAAGCTCGAGGCGGTCGCCGGCTTCATCGTCGACTCCTACCGCTACGACCCCGAGCTGATGAAGGTGATCATCGTCGAGGTCACCCGCGCCGCCAACTCGTTCGGACGCACGCACCTGGCGGAGATCCGCCGGGCCTACGACTCGATCGCGAAGATCGTCGCCGAGGGCCAGGAGGCGAACGCCTTCCGCCGCGACGTCGATCCGAACTTCGCCTCGATGTCGTTCTACGGCGCGATCGAGCAGCTTCTCTCGGGCTGGATCTTCGAGCTGATCCCCGCCTCCGACGCCGACTTCGACCAGGCAAAGACTCTTGTCACGGCGACGATCTGCGACGGTCTAGAGCCCCGATAGGTAAGGTCGGGCGACGATGGACAACGAGATGGTCAAACGACTCGTCTGGAGCGGCATGCTCGCCGGCGTGGGTGCGCTGGCCAGCATCGTGTCCGCGAGGGTCGCGGGCATCCTCTACCGGCGGATCTTCAACGAGGATCCGCCCGAGTAGCGGCAGCGATGGCCGACCCCACCCCGAATCCAGCCCCGCCGCCCAGCGGCTCCGACGATCGCTCGGTCACCGAGCTCGTCTTCGACGTCTCCGAGCGCGCCTCCTCGCTGGTCCGCGAGGAGATCGAGCTCGCCAAGGCGGAGATCGGCGAGAAAGTCGGCAAGATCCTGCGCGGCTCGGTCGTCGGGATCGCCGCCGGCACCTTCGCCTTCCTCGCGCTGATCCTGATCATGGAGGGCGTCGCCTGGCTGCTCGCCGAAGAGGTCTTCGACGGCAACGCCTGGCCGGGCTTCTTCGTCGAGGCGGCGATCTTCCTGCTGATCGCCGCCGGGGCCGGGCTCTTCGCCTACCGCTCGGTCCAGGCCGGCGCGCCGCCGGTTCCCGAGCAGGCGATCGCGGAGGCCAAGCAGATCAAGAGCACGCTGGAAGGTGAGGGCGAGAAGCCGGAGACTCAGGTCGAGGTGCCCAAATGAGCAACCCCGAGCCCACCCGTTCGGCCACCACCGGCATGCCCGGTCGTTCGCCGGCCGAGATCCGCCGCGACATCGACCTGCAGCGCCAGGATCTGGGCCGCTCTGTCGAAGCCCTGCGCGGCCGCGTCGCCGAGTTGACCGATTGGCGCCGCCAGGTCAAAGAGCACCGCAGTCAGCTGATCACCGCGGCCGCAGTGGCGGGGTTTGCCCTCGGCGGGCTGATGATGCTGCGTCGCAGGCGCTAACTCAGAACCGACCTAGACACGCTGCCGATGCCCAGCAACCCCGGGCCGACGTGGGCGCCGAGGACGGCGCCGATCTCGGAGATGAAGGCGGGCTCGCAGCCGAAGATCTCGCGCGCGTCGTCGGCCAGGCCGGCTGCCGTCTCGTCGTCCTGGATGTACTGGACGACCCAGGCGTCGAGGCCCGACTCGTGGCGCTCGCGGGCGTAATCGCGCAGGCGCTCGATCGAGCGGGCGCGGGTGCGGACGCGCTCCACGGGAGTGATCTCCTCCTCCAGGGTCAGGATCGGCTTGATCTTCAGGGCTGAGCCGATGAAGGCGCTGGCGCCGCCGATCCGCCCGCCCCGTCGCAGGTACTCGAGCGTGTCGATCGCGAACCACATCTTCAGCTCCTCGCGGGTCTGCTGGGCGCGGGCGAGCGTCGCCTCGGCGTCGCCTCCACTTGCCGCCGCGGCCGCCGCGCCGAGCGCGCAGAGGCCCATCCCCCCGGCCGCCGAGCGCGAGTCGAAGACCGTGATCCGCTCGCCTCCCTCGCTCTCGTCGATCAACCGCTGGCGGGCCTGGTTGGCGGCCTCGCAGGTGCCGGAGATCCCGGCTGAGATGTGCACCGAGACGATCTCTCGGCCTTCGTCCAGCAGCGGCTCGTAGACGGATACGAAGTCGCCGATCGAGGGCTGGGAGGTGGTTGCTCCACCCTCCGAGGCGCGCAGCTGCTCGAAGAAGGCGCCGTAGTCGTCGACCTCGGTCTCCTTCTGCTGCTCACCGTCGATCGAGACGTAGAGGCTGACGAGATGGATATCGCGCTCGGCGATGAGGTCGAGTGGGAGGTAGCCCGTGCTGTCGCAGACGACGGCGGTTGGAGCGGTCGGGGTCAAGGGACGCGATTCTCGCAGACCTGTCGCTACACTTAATGAAGTGACGGAGACTCCTCAAGAGGCAATCACGCTCAGCGACAGGGCGGCCGCGAAGATCGGCGAGCTGCTGGGCGGTCAGGACGATTCCGAGGGCCAGGCACTGCGCGTCGCCGTCCGCGGCGGCGGCTGCTCAGGCTTCCAGTACGCGCTCGCCTTCGACCGCGCCAAGGACGACGACCACGTCTTCGAGGTCGACGGCGTCGCCGTCGTCGTCGACAAGGTCAGCATGCAGTTTGTCTTCGGTTCAGAGGTCGACTACATCGAAGGGTTGCAGGGGGCAGGCTTCCAGGTCAACAACCCGAACGTGGTTGCGGCCTGCGGTTGCGGTTCGTCTTTCCAGGTCAAGGACGATGCAGCCGAGACGGCAGCCGTCTAGCGCCAACTGAGCGTTATTCGATCTGCAGGGGGGGTGACTGCGCGGGGGCGGTGGCCTGTGGGGCCTCGGCTGGTTGTTCGACGCCCAGCGCCTCGGCCAGCTCGCCGGAGGCGAACATCTCCTCGACTATGTCGGCGCCGCCGAGCAGCTCGCCGTTGACGTAGAGCTGCGGGAAGGTCTGCCAGTCGGAGATCTCGGTGGTCACCTCGCGCAGCGGTTGCAGCGCGGGGAGGACGTCGATGGCGCCGTACTCGATGTCCATCGAGTCGAGCACCTGCACGACGCGCATCGAGAAGCCGCAGCGCGGCATCTCCGGCGTGCCTTTCATGAAGAGCAGCACCGGGTTGCCGGCGATCAGCTCCTCGACCTTCTCCTTCAGCTGGGGGTCTGCCATGGCCACAGGGTATCTACCCCGCCACCTCGGTCTTGATCGAGAGCGCGTGGATCGCGCCGTCCTCGAAGCGCTCCCTGACCGCGGCCTTGACCAGACGGTGCTGGTCGAGCCGTGAGAGCCCCTCGAACTGCGCTGCCTTCACGGTTGCCCGCAGGTGCTGGCCGCCGCCGTCTTCGTCTTCCACCGCGACCTCGGCGCCCGGCAGCGCCGCCGCGATCATCGCCTCCAGCTCCGCCAGGTTGGCCATGCGCCGATTCTATGAAACGGCGCATGGCCGGCGTCGGAGGCTCGACGGCGATCGGAGGTCGCCGCTCAGCCGATTTCGTATGTGCCTGCTTCTTCGACGCTATTTTCGCCTTCGCCTTCGCCTTCGGCGTCGACTTCCGCTTCTTCCGCTGTGAAGAGGCCACCGTTCACATGAATGCCCTCCGGGCCTTCCGCACCGCTGCCGGCGCCTGTGAGGTCGAGGTCATAGGCTGCTTCTTTGGTTTCTTTCGCGCCGCAGAGGCCGCTTTGTTTGGCCAATATCCCGGTCACTTTCCCGTGGATGAGCAGATCGCCGCTTTCTGTTTTGTCTTCGATCGTCAGCCCGCTGAGGGCTTTCTGCGGTTCGAGCTTGATCGTGCAGAGTTTCAGGGTGTGGGCGCTGGTGCTGTACAGGATGAATTCCAGCGCTTTCCCTTCGGGGCACGAGAGATCCAAGGTTCCGGCCCACGTGTCTCCGCTGCCTGAGCCGACGTGAACGACGAAGGTGCAACCGTTCGCGAAGGCTGTCGAGCTGAAGGTCGATTCGCCCATGATCACCGTGCATTTGGCAAATGTCGGGGTCAGCGTCAGCGAGCTCGAATGTTCTTTTAGTTCGCCGTCGAAAGAGGTCCCAGGGCACCGACCGGTCCCTCCGAGCGCTGTCAGGGCGTTTTCTTCGCTGGCGACTTCGGTTCCTTTTACAGACTCTGGATAGCCGGACTCTTTCGGCACGAGTTTGACGTCAGGTTTACCCGAGAATTTGAAGCTGCTGACTTTTTTGGGATCGTCTGGAACCCCGGTCATCGGTTCGTAGGTGAATTTCATGCTCGTGTACGGACAGTCTTTCCCGGCGAACTCGATGCTGACTGTCATGTCTTTGATTGTCAGCGCCGCAGCCGGAGCTTTGTCGACGTCGACTTTCCACGGAAGGTCTTCGGGGGTGTATTTGCTGATCGTGCATTTCGCGAATCGGCCCGTGAACGTGCACGTATTGGTCAAGATCTCGTATTTGGAAATCGTTACGGTGTCGTCTTTGACTGTCATCGTCAGTCGCTGCGTGCAACTGATCGAACCGACACCTTTGTTTTGGATGACATGAGTCCCCTCGATGGGGATGTCTTTGTCGTTGAGTTTGTTGCCTCCGTCCAGGATGGTGGTCGCCGAGCTGGCGGCCGGCGCCGCGAGCGCGGCCGCCGCGAACAGGGCGATTGCGAGCAGAGCGATCGTTCGGAGCTTCATGATCCCGTCCTTTCATGTCCCGACTGGTTGGAGAGGTGTCGGGAAAACTCCGCGAGTTTACATAAATTTTCCTGAGCAATAGCTCGAGGGAGAAGGGGCTGTGGCTCGCGATCGCTCCGCGGCTAGCCGGAGATCTTCTCGCCCAGCGTCTCGAGCATCTCCTCGACGCGGACGAACTTGACCCTGGGGCGGCCGTGGGGCTCGCCGCGGCCGACCTCGGCCTGGTCGATCGCCTGCCAGTCCTCGAAGCTGACGAAGCGGACGCCGCGCTCGGCGAGCAGCTCCTCGACGGCGGCTGGCTCGGGGTTGGCGGGGCTGAGCAGGGTTTGGGACCCGACGTCGGCGAGCAGGCGCTGGACCGTCTCCAGCGCGTCTTTCTTGTTGGTCCCGATCACGCCGGAGGGGCCGCGCTTGATCCAGCCCGCCGTGTAGTGGCCGACCTTGTGGCCGGAGTCGTGGGAGTCGAGCACCCGGCCGCCCTCGTTGAGGATCAGGCCGCGCTTCTCGTCGAAGGGAACGCCCTCGATCGGGATGCCGGTGTAGCCGACCGAGCGCAGGACCAGGCCGCACTCCAGCTCTTCGCGCTCGCCACTGTCCTTGGCGCGCAGGCCGCCACCTTCCTCGACCAGCTCGTTGCGGCCGACGACGATGCTTTCCACCTTGCCGTCGCCCTTGATCTCGACCGGGGAGGAGAGGAAGCGCAGCACGATCCGCTGCCGCTTGCCCTCCGGCTCGCGCTGGGAGAACTCGCGCAGCGTCTCGACGTTGACGCGGGTCGTCTTGTCGGCCTCGTCGGACTCGAGGTAGGCCGCGCTCGCCTCGTCGAGCTCGACCTCGGCCGGGTCGACGATCACGTCGGCGTCCTCCATCTCGCCCAGCTCCTTGATCTCCGGGTTGGTGAAGGCAGCCTGCACCGGGCCGCGGCGGCCGAGCACGACGATCTCGCGGATCCGCTTGCGGTCGAGCAACTCGATCGCGTGGTCGGCGGTGTCGGTCTGGCGCAGCTCGTGGTCGGTCAGGGCCAGCATCCGCGCCACGTCCATCGCCACGTTGCCGTTGCCGATCACCACCGCCCGCTCGCAGGAGAGGTCGAACTCCTCCTCGCAGTAGTCGGGGTGGGCGTTGTACCAGCCGACGAAGGCCGTCGCGGCGTGGCTGCCGGGCAGCTCTTCGCCGGGGATTCCGAGGCGGCGGTCGGTCTCACAGCCGACCGTGAAGACGATCGCGTGGTAGAGCCTCTCCAGGTCCTCGACCTCGACGTCGTGGCCGACCTTGACGTTGCCGAAGAAGCGGAAGCCCTCGCGCGCCGCGGTTTTCTCGTAGACGCGGATCACCGACTTGATCTTCGGATGGTCGGGGGCGACGCCGCCGCGAACCAGACCGAAGGGGGTGGGGAGGCGGTCGAAGAGGTCGACCTGGGCGTGCGTATCCGCATCCTTGAGGATGTGCTCGGCCGCGTAGAAGCCGGAGGGGCCGGCGCCGACGATGGCGACGCGGACGGGGTTGTCTTCGGTTCCGATCTGGGTCATCTGTTCAGGCAGGGGCCATCAGGGAGTCAAAAGCGAACGCGAAGAATAGGGAAAGGGCGCCGCCGGCCGGTCTGTCCCGGCGGCGCCCTTTGACCTCAGTCGTTGAGGATCAGCTTCGCTTTCCTGGTCGCCGTCAGCGCCGATCCGTCGATCGGCGTGAAGGTGACTTTGGGCTGCAGTTTGACGTCGCCTTCTTTGGCGAGCTTACGCAGGCCGTTGCCCTTCGCTTTCAAGGGAAGCGCCACGTTGCCGGCGTTGCCGACTTTCATGGTCACCCGTTTGACCTGTTTGCCGGTCATCACCAGCGTTCCCGGGCCGGGGACGTTGACGAACAGTTTCGCCGTCCCTTTTTTCGCGTTCCGTTTCAGTTTGCCGAATTTGATGTTGTTGTCGGGGCCGATGACGACCTCGGTCGAGGTCGTCCCGGTGAGACGCGCATCGTCCCGCGGCGAGGAGAGGACGACGTTGAACCTCTCGGTCGCCTCGCCCACTTTGTCGTCGGCGATCGGGATCTCGATCGTCTTCGAGGCCTGCCCGCGGGCGAACTCCACCGTCCCCGCCGGTGCCGTGTAATCCGAGCCGGCACTCGCCGCGCCGCCGGTCGAGACGTTGAGCGTTGCCGGGCCGAGGTTGGCCTGACCCGTCCGCTTGACCTCGAGCAGTGCTTTGCCGCCCTCCTCGACGCGCGTCGAGGCGACC
>DASSXC010000030.1:0-16378 GCA_035704205.1 Solirubrobacterales bacterium
GGGTTGGCGGCGAGCAGCCGCATCGCCTCCGAGACGCCGGCCCGGACCCGCCAGGGCCATTGCTCGCTCGCCGCGGCGGCCGACTCGACCCGCTCGCAGAGCCAGGCGGCCGCGATGTCGTAGGTCGCGAGGAAGCACTCCTCCTTGCCCACGAACTGGCCGTAGAAGGCCGAGCGCGAGACGCCGGCCTCGCGGATGAGGTGGCCGATGGTCGTCTGCGCGTAGCCGTGTGCTGAAGCGTATGCGTGATTTGCAGGAGCTTCTTAGGCACTTCTCAAGTCAGAGACCTGGCTAGTTCCCAGATAAACAGGCGTTCCCAATCGGTACGCGCGTCGGCCAGGCGCACGCCACCCAGGACAGAGGCAAACGCTCGCAGCTAGGCGCTGGCCTGTTTGCGCTGAGCCTCGGTGGGCTCTCGAGCCGACCGAGGCTCGCGCTCGAAGGCGACCAGCTTGCCCTCTTTGGGGCCGGGCTCGCTGAGTCGGAAGAAGGCGAGGACGTACTCGACCAGGGGTGCGGTGAGGTCTGGCAGCTTTGCCGCCCGGCCGTTGAGCACCTCGCTGGCGACACGCGAGGCGATGCCGCCGACGATCACACCCTCGACCTCAGGTGCAGGTTGTGCCTCGGGAGGCATCTCCGGCGCGGCGGTGCGCAGCAGGGTGCCGTAGCGCTGCAGCCACTCGTGGTAGCGCAGGGCGATCTCCTCCCCCGCCGAGGGCGCCTCGACGAAGAGCAGGCGCGCCACGTCGGGCTCGGCCGCAAGGGCATCCAGCCCCGCCGCGAGCGAGCGCTCGACCCGCTCTTCGATCGTCGCGCCGTCTTCGCAGGGCTCCACGAGCACCTCGAAGAGCCGCTCATGGCCGGCGTCGTGGGCGGTTGCGAAGCACTCCTGCTTGTCGGCGAAGTTCTTGTAGAAGGCGTTGCGGGAGACGGCCGCCGCCTTGACGATGTCCGCCACCGACATCGCTTCGTAGCCGCGCTCGGCGACGACGCCCGGCACGGCGGCAAGCAGCCGTTCGCGCTGGTCGCGCAGAACCTCGTCGGGCGCGAGGGCGTGGCGCCCGCGGGGAAGGCGGCGAGGCGCGGCGGATTTGGGCTTGGCGCGGGCCTTGGCCATGGTCGCGAACGGTTTATCCCGTTACACGTACAGAGTAGTTCTTAAATACCCCTCGGTCAACGACAGGTCATCAGGTTGCCGAATCGCATGAATCACGACTCCAAGAATTGACATTAAGCGCGCCACATGTGAAGGTTTTCACCAAGCTTTCCCAACCTTTGCAGATGGCCCGCCTCGGCGGGCCATCTGTTTTTTGAAGCATCTAGCCCAGGCTCGGGCGCATCTGGCGCAGCCTTTTCACCCGCTCCTCGATCGGGGGATGGGTGGAGAAGAGGCCGGCGATGCCGCCGCCCTTGAAGGGCTTGACGATGTAGAGCGGCTCGGCCGCCTGGTTGACCTGCATCGGGATCGCTTCCGCTCCCTGCTCGAGGCGCAGCAGAGCGCTGGCGAGCGACTCGGGGTTGCCGCAGATCGCGGCGCCGCCGGCGTCGGCCGCGTACTCGCGCTGGCGCGAGATCGAGAGCTGGATGATCGTCGCCGCGATCGGCGCCAAGAGGACGAGCGCCAGCGAGGCGACGAGACTTAGCGGCGACTCGTCGTCGCCCCCGAACCACATCATCATGTAGGCGAGGTAGGTGATCGCGGCGCCGATCGCCGAGGCAACCGACTGGATCAGGATGTCGCGGTGCTGGATGTGGGCGAGCTCGTGGGCGAGGACGCCGCGCAGCTCGTCCTCGGAGAGCAGTTTGGTGATCCCCTGGGTGACCGCCACGGCGGAGTTCTTCGGGTTGCGCCCGGTGGCGAAGGCGTTGGGCTGCTCCTGCGGGATCATGTAGAGGCGCGGCATCGGCAGGCCGGCGCGCGTCGTCAGTTCGCGCACGATCTGGTAGAGCCGCGGCGCTTCGGACTCGTCGATCGGCTTGGCGCCGCTCATTTTCAGCGCCAGCTTGTCGCTGAAGAAGTAGGAGCCGAGGTTGATCAGCAGAGCGATGCCGAGGAAGATCGCCGCGGTGCTGGGCCCGCCGATCAGGGCTCCGATGACGACCAAAAGGCCGGACAGGGACGCCAGCAGGATCGTCGTCCGCAGGGTCGCTCCCCAGGTGGATTGCTTGGTAGTCGTCATCGCATGGCTCCTATGGATCGGTTGACATCAGTGGGCGAGCTTCCAAGTATTGCCCCAGGATCGCGAGCTGACTATAGGTGGCAACCCCTATTGTCGCCCTGTGACGACCCTGGTCATCGTCGTGCTCGCGATCCTCGTGGCGGCACTTGCCTTTCAGCTCGTTGCCACGCTGCGCCGCCTGGCGCCGCTCGAGAGCCTGATCGAGGAAATGGAGAAGGTCGACCTGAACCGGCCCGGACCGCTGCCCGACTCGATCGACGGTGTCGGAGAGACCGAGGAGGTCGCACGGATCGAGCTCGCCTTCCTGCGCATGATGCGGCGGCTGGAGGCCGAGCGGCGTCGGGCCGGCAGCGCCACCCTTCGCGCCCAAGAGGAGGAGCGGGCGCGGGTCGCGCGGGACCTGCATGACGAGGTCAACCAGTCGTTGACCGGGCTGCTGTTGCGACTCGAGGCGGTGCGCGAGGCGGCGCCGCCGGAGCTGGAGCCGCAGCTGGCCGAGACGCGGGCGCTGGCCAACCAGGCAATGCGGGAGCTGCTCTCCCTCGCCCGCCAGCTCCGCCCCACCGCGCTCGACGACCTCGGGCTTGCCGCGGCGATCGGTGGCCAGGTCGAACAACTCCGCAGTCCTGGCCGTGAAGCCGAGCTGACGACCGAAGGTGACTTCTCCGACCTCGACGACGACGTGCAGCTGGTCGTCTACCGCGTCGCCCAGGAGGCGCTCACCAACGCCGCCCGCCACAGCGACGCGCAGCGGATCGCGGTGAGCCTGCGTCGCGCCAGACGGGGGGTCGAGCTCGAGGTCGGCGACGACGGCCGCGGCTTCGCCTTCGAGCAATCCGAGCGCGGCCTCGGCATCGGCGGCATGCGCGAGCGCGCCCTCCTGGTCGGCGCCGAGCTGACGATCGAGTCACGGCCAGGCGACGGCACCACTGTCCGTCTCTCCATCCAGGACTAGTCGAGAACCGTCGGAAACGTCTCCAAGCCCTTATCGCGCGCGGCTTTGTGCAGGCGGGCATCCCAGGTGGCAAACGAAAGGTCCTGCCTTGGCAGCGCAAGCGCAGCCGCCAGATGCAAGGCATCGAGAGCGCGAAGCTTTGTCGAAACGGCGAGGTGCGCGGCCTGCTCCGCCAGCTCTCGATCGACCTCGACCACCCCAAAGGCGAGCCAGTCGCCTTCCACTCTCTCGATCGATTTGGAACCTCCGGCCAGGCCTACCGCCCGCACCGTCTCGACGAAGCAGATCCGGCAGCTAGACCATGCGCTTGCGCTGTCCATCGTTCGCAGGAGCTCGTCACTGCCTTCCTCCTCGATATACCGCTTGACCAGCGCGCTCGCGTCGAGGTAAAGCATCAGCGCTCTTCGTCGCGTTCCGCCAGAATGATCGCCGAAGCAGAGCGTCCGGTGCGCAAGGGTCGCGGCGCGTGGCGCGGGCGGGGACGTGCCGGTGGCGTGACCTTCCCTTCGGCCACCAGTCTCCGCATACGCTCACTGCTTCGAGGCGATCCCGCCGGCACGATGTCCGCCACATGTCGGCCGCGCACCGTGATCTTGATCTGCTCGCCCTCTTCGACCCTGCGAAGCATGCTGCTCAATTTCGCCTTCAACTCTCGAACGCCGATCTCCAGCATGTGATCACCTTACCAATGAAGTGACCACATACTCCTCAGATGGATGGATAAGTCCAGCAGAGGCCACGACTCTCCCCCTTCGATTGGGAGACTGGTCGGACTATGCGCGTTTTGATCGCAGATGACCACGGGATCGTTCGCTCCGGGCTGCGGCTGCTGCTGGAGCGCCAGCCGGACATCGAGGTGATCGGCGAGGCGGCGGACGGGGTTGAGGCGCGGGAGCTGGCGATTCGGGAGCGGCCGGATCTGGCGATCCTCGACTTGAAGATGCCGAAGCTGACCGGGTTGCAGGCGACGAGGGAGATCAAGGCGCAGGCGCCGGAGGTGGCGGTCCTGATCCTCTCGATGCACGACGACGAGGGCTACCTCTCCGAAGCGATGGAGGCCGGCGCTTCCGGCTACGTGGTGAAGACGCAGGCGGATACCGACCTGCTGGCGGCGATCCGCGCGGTCGAGCGCGGCGAGCCCTTCCCCAGGCCCACCGCGCAGCGCTCGCTGACGCCGCGCGAGGAGGAGATCGTCAAGCTCGTCGCCGAGGCGCACACGACGAAGGAGATCGCGGCGATCCTCCACCTCTCCGAGAAGACCGTCGAGAACCACCGGGCCAACGCGATGCGCAAGCTGGGGATGCGCAATCGGGTCGAGCTGGTGCGCTACGCGATCCGCCGCGGCCTGGTCGAGCCCTGAGGCTGAACCGACCTGTCTCGTCTGCTTGACTGAAGGGACCAGTCGATGACGACCTCCCAGGAATTCCGCGAGAAGCGCTGGCTGGCACTGATCCTGCTCTGCTCGGCGCAGTTCGTCGTCGTGCTCGACGCCTCGATCGTCAACGTCGCGTTGCCGACGATCGGCGACGCGCTCGACTTCTCCCAGGAGAACCTGCCCTGGGTCGTCAACGCCTACATCCTCACCTTCGGCGGCTTCCTCCTGCTCGGCGGGCGCACCGCCGATCTGCTGGGGCGGCGCCGGGTCTTCATGGCCGGCCTGCTGCTCGTCGCGGTCGCCTCGCTGGCTGCGGGCTTCGCCGCCACCGAGGGCCAGTTGATCGCGGCGCGGGCGGCGCAGGGCCTCGGCGCGGCGATCATCTCGCCGGCGGCGCTCTCGATCGTCACCACCACCTTCAGCGACGGCGCCGAGCGCAACAGGGCACTCGGCGTCTGGGGCGCGGTCGCCGGCTCCGGTGGCGCCGCCGGCGTCCTGCTCGGCGGCATCCTCACCGACGGCCTCGGCTGGGAGTGGGTGCTGTGGGTCAACGTGCCGGTCGCCCTGATCGCCTTCGCCCTCTCCCCCAGGCTGATCGCCGAGAGCCGCGCCGAACACGAGGACCGCGTCTTCGACGTCGCCGGCGCGGTCACGGTCACCGCGGCGCTCTCGATCCTCGTCTACGCGGTCGTCGACGCCACCGAGGCGGGCTGGGGCTCGACCAAGACGATCGGCCTGCTCGCCCTCTCCGCCGCCCTGCTCGCCGCCTTCGTCGCGATCGAGCTGCGCACCGCCAAGCCGCTGGTGCCGTTCTCGATCTTCCGCATCCGCACCCTGACCGGCGCCAACGTCGTCGGCCTGCTGGTCGGCGCCTCGCTCTTCTCGATGTTCTTCTTCATCTCCCTATATATGCAGCAGGTGCTCGGCTACAGCGCGATCCACGCCGGCCTCTCCTACCTGCCGCTGGCCGTGACGATCATGGCCTCGGCCGCGATCGCCTCCCAGCTCGTCACCAAATTCGGCTACAAGCCGATCCTCGCCGCGGGGATGCTCTTCATCGTCGCCGGCCTCGTCTGGTTCAGCCAGGTCTCGGTTGGCGGCGGCTTCACGACCGACATCCTGGGGCCGTCGCTGCTTGCCGCGGCCGGACTGGGCTTCTCCTTCGTGACGACGACGATCGCCGCCGTCTCCGGGGTCGAGGAGAGCGAGGCGGGACTGGCCAGCGGCCTGATCAACACCTCGCAGCAGATTGGCGGCGCGCTCGGGCTCGCCGTGCTCTCGACGATCGCGACCTCGCATACCGACGACCTGATCTCGACCGGGACGAACCCGCTGAACGCGCTCAACGACGGCTTCCAGACCGCCTTCCTCGGCGGCGCCGCGATCGCCGCGCTCGGCTTCGTGCTCACCCTGGTCCTGATCCGCAGCAGCGACAGCAAGGCGCACGTCGCGCTCGGCAGGGCCGCCCCGGAGGGCGAGGGACAAGAGGCAACCGAGGCCGCGTCCGCATAACCGACCGCTTCAGTAGGATTTAGGTCGATGCTGTTTTCGACGAAAGCCGAGTACGGAGTTCGCCTGATGGTCGAGCTGGGACGCCAGCCGGGGTCCGCCCCCGTCTCGCTCAGCGCCGTCGCCGAGGCGGAGCGGCTGCCGCTCTCCTACCTCGAGCACCTGGTCGCCAAGCTGCGCAACGCCGGGCTGGTCAGCTCGACCCGCGGCGCCCACGGCGGCTACCGGCTCGCCAAGACGGCGGAGACGATCACGCTCGACGAGGTGGTCGAGGCGCTGGAAGGCCAGATCGCGCCGATGGAGTGCTTCCACGAGACTCCCGAGGGCAAGGTCCTCTGCTCGCACGAGAGCGACGGCGATCGTGCCTGTGCGACGAAGCTGCTCTGGACCCGTGTCCAGGGCGGCGTCACCAAGGCGCTCGCCGGCACGACGCTGGCCGAGCTGGTCGAGTTCTCGGGCGGGCGTTCCGCCGGAACCGAGAAGACCGCCGTCAGCAGCGCCGCTTAAACCCAAACCCCAGAAACGGAGACGCATGGCTGAGCTGGAGATACGCAACCTGCACGTGAGCGCCGAGGGCAAGGAGATCCTCCGCGGCCTCGACCTCGACGTCGAGAAGGGCAAGGTCCACGCGCTGATGGGCCCGAACGGCTCCGGCAAGTCGACCCTGGCCAACGCGATCATGGGCCACCCCTCGCTCGAGGTGACCGAGGGCTCGATCGTCTTCAAGGGCGAGGACATGACCGAGGCCGACCCCGACGAGCGCTCGCGCGCCGGCCTCTTCATGGCCTTCCAGTACCCGGTCGCCATCCCGGGCGTCTCGGTCAGCAAGTATCTGCGGATGATCCTCAACGCCCGCCGCGAGGCGCGCGGCGAGGGCGAGATCAAGATCAAGGAGTTCGCCAAGACCGCCCAGGAGGCGATGGCGCTGGCGAACATCCCCAAAGACTTCTCCAGCCGCTACCTCAACGACGGCTTCTCCGGCGGTGAGAAGAAGCGCATGGAGCTGCTGCAGCTGGCGCTGCTGCGCCCCGAGATCGCGGTGCTCGACGAGACCGACTCCGGCCTCGACATCGACGCGCTGCGGGTCGTCGCCGACGGGGTCAACACCTTCGCCGGCCCCGAGATGGGCGTGCTGATCATCACCCACTACCAGCGCATCCTGCACATGGTCAAGCCCGACTCGGTCCACGTCATGTTCGAGGGGCGGATCGTCAAGGAGGGCGGCCCCGAGCTCGTCGGCGTGCTCGAGGAGAAGGGCTACGGCTGGATCCGCGAGGAGGTAGAGGCGGGCGCCGCCGCCTAGCCTCGTGGAGATGGAGCCGACGACGACCACGCCAGCGACGTCGGCCTTCCCGATCGAGAAGGTCCGCACCGCCTTTCCCGCCCTGGAGCGCGAGGTGAACGGGCGCCCGGTCGCCTACCTCGACAGCGGCGCCAGCGCCCAGCGGGTGCTGGCCTCGATCCAGGCGGTCGACCGCTACGAGCGCGCCCACCACTCCAACGTCCACCGCGGCTCGCACACGCTCTCGGCCGAGGCGACCGCGGCGTACGAGGGAGCGCGGGCGACGGTCGCCGACCACGTCGGCGCCGCCGACCGCCGCGAGGTGATCTTCGTCCGCAACGCCACCGAGGCGATCAACCTGGCGGCGCGCGCCTGGGGCGACGCCAACGTCGGCGCCGGCGACCGCATCGTGCTGACCGAGATGGAGCACCACTCCAACGTCGTCCCCTGGCAGCAGCTCGCCGAGCGGGTCGGCGCCGAGATCGACTGGGTGCCGGTCACAGACGACGGGCTGCTCGACATGGACGCCTACGCCACGCTGCTGGAGCGGGGGCCGAAGCTGGTCGCCGTCACCCACGTCTCCAACGTGCTCGGCACCGAGAACCCCGTCGCCGAGATCGCCCATCTCGCCCACGATGCCGGCGCCCTGGTGCTCGCCGACGGCGCCCAGGCGGCGCCGAAGCTGCCGCTCGACGTCGCCGAGCTCGGCGTCGACTTCTACGCGATCACCGGCCACAAGCTCTACGCGCCGACCGGGATCGGCGCGCTCTGGACCAAGCTCGACCTCCTGCGGGAGATGCCGCCCTTCCTCGGCGGCGGCTCGATGATCCGCAAGGTGACCAAGGGCGGCACGACCTACGCCGACCCACCCGCCCGCTTCGAGGCGGGAACGCCGGCGATCGCCCAGGCGATCGGGATGGCCTCCGCGCTGCGCTGGCTCGACGGCCTCGGCATGGAGACGGCCCGCGACCACGAGCGTCAGATCGCCGACCACACGCTCGAGCGCCTCGCCGAGGTCCCGGGGCTGCGCGTCTTCGGCCCGCCGCGCGGGCCCGAGCGCCTCGGCCCCGTCTCCTTCGAGCTCGAGGGGGTCCACGCCCACGACGTCTCCGAGATCCTCGATCGCCACGGCGTCGCCGTCCGCGCCGGCCACCACTGCGCCCAGCCCCTGATGGACCGCCTCGGCATCGCCGCCACCGCCCGCGCCAGCTTCGGCGTCTACACCACCCCCGAGGAGATCGACCGCCTCCTCGACGGCCTCCACGACGCCCGCAGGGTCTTCGGCCTCGCGTAGTCAGCCCTCCGGATCGTCGCCGGCGAGGTCCGTCAGCCCCTGTCGACCGCGGGCAACCCAGAGAGCCAGGAGCGGGTCGATTATCTCGAGCTCCTCGCCATCGGCTCGTACGTGCCCGGCGTCGATCAAGCGGTCGCGTGCGTCCCTCGCGGTCGACCGAGCCAACGCCAACCCCTCCAGGACCTGTTTCTTGAGCAGGAGGCGGGGGCCACTCGCGATGGCGGCCAACGTGCGCCTTTCGGCATCCGCGAGGCCATCCCACACGGAGTTGAACTCGTCCCTGAGCTCCAGGTAGACGTCCTCCAAGCCCGCCTGCCAGGCCGTGTAGTCGCTCTTCGCGCCAGGCGGAGTCCTTTCCCAGAGAAAGTGAGCCAGCAGCATCGCCCGCTGTGGATGGCCCCGCACCGTCGCCAGGAACAGGTCCAGCACGTCGGCGATGTCGCGACCGCTGCTCGTAAAACGGTCCGCGACGTACTCGGCGAGAGCGTCTTCGGGAAGCGGCTCCAAGCGCACAGCCCGTGCCTGACCGTAGAACGGCCTCGCCCTGTCGCCGAAGAGGCGTTTCATCATGCCGGGATGGGACCCGGCAAACACGTAGCCCGCCTCAGCCTCGTGTTGCTCCAGACGACTTCGAATCAGCCCATCCAGCGCCGGCTTGGTGAGGAGAATGTCCTGGAACTCGTCGAAGACGACCAGCGTGGAGCTGCCCGTCTTCTCCATGATCTTCACCGGTAAGTCCAGCAGCCAAGCGAGACGCCGCCCGATCTCGGTCTCGAGCGTGGGCTCCACTCTGAGTCCGGTCTTGGGGATCTTTGCGGTCGGCCTGAAGGTCCTGATGATTCCCACAGCCAGGTTTCGCACGGTTCCGTGAAGGCTCTTCCTGTATGCGTCCTCGATCCGATCTGCCGCCTCCGTCACCGAGAGCAGGCCGTAGAAATTGACGTAGACGGTATTCATGCCGCGCGTCTCGGCCTCGTGCCGAACCCTCTTCAGCAGCGTCGTCTTGCCATAGCGGCGCGGCGCCGTGAGCCGACTGTTGCTGCTGCCCTCGGCCAAGCGGACCAGCAGTTCCAGCTCGTGGTCGCGGTCGATCAAGTCCTCCGCCGAAGCGGGCCTGGAGAAGTCGAATGGGTTCAGCTCGGTTGTTTTTCCCATGGCGAGATGTTGTCTGTGGTAACTGGCGAATTATACGCCATATTAGTAGCGGGATTTCCGCCACCCTGAGCGCGGATCAGCCGCCTTCACCGCTGCGCTAGCCTCGCTGCATGGACGAGCTTTACCGAGAGCAGATCCTCGAGCACTACAAGCGGCCGCATAACTTCGGCCGGGTCGAGGCGCCCGATCTCGAGTTCGAGGACACCAATCCCTTTTGCGGCGACGAGCAGCACGTGACGATCCGGCTCGACGAGGACGGCCGCGTGAGTGAGATCGCCTTCGAGGGTCAGGGCTGCGCGATCTCGACCGCGGCGACCTCGCTGCTGACCGACGAGCTGGTCGGCAAGACGCGCGAGGAGCTGCTGGCGCTACCCAAAGAGGAGGTGCTCGACCTGCTCGGCATCGAGATCTCGGCGACGCGGATGAAGTGCGCGATGCTCGGCCTCAAGGTGGTCAAGAGCGCCAGCCTCGGCAAACCGGCCGAATGGGAGGACGAGGGCGAGGTCGGCGACCCCTCCGAAGCGGCCGCCGACCTGGGCACGTCCTAGCCTCGGGCGCCTTTGTCGGGCTATACCTGACAAACGCGCCCGAGCCAACTACTGGCTGAGCGCGATCACCGCGAAGCTCGCGCCGTGAGGGTCGGTGAGAATCGAGAAGCGACCGGCGGGGACCTCCATCGGCTCGACCATGACGCTGCCCCCGCGTTGCTTGGCCTGCTCGATCGCCGCATCGGTGTCCTCGACCGCGAAGTAGACCTGCCAGTGGGCCGGGATCTCCTCGGGAACGCCGCGCTCGGCCATGTTCAGGATGCCGCCCACCGGGTTCTCGCCGAGGCTGATGGTCGTGTAGGTGCCGGCCCCTCCCGGGAACTCGACGTCTTCGAAATCCCAGCCGAAGACGGCGCCGTAGAAAGCCTTGGCGCCCTCCGGATCGCGGGTGTTGAGCTCGTTCCAGCTCAGCGCGCCGGGCTCGTTGACGACCCCGGCGCCGTGGAACGTGTTCGGCTGCCAGATTCCGAACACCGCCCCGGCGGGGTCGGCGAAGACCGCCATCGTGCCGAGATCCATCACCTCCATCGGCTCGGCGATGACGGTTCCGCCTGCCTCGGCCACCTTCGCGGCGGTCGCCCCTGCGTCGTCGACCGAGACATAGGTCGTCCAGGCGGGTGGCTGGCCCTCCTGCATCAGCGGCATCATCCCCGCGGCCGGGTTGCCGCCCTTCATCGCCAGGCGGTAGCCACCGGTCTGCTCGGCATTCTCAGACACCGGCACGTCCCAGCCGAAGAGGGCGCCGTAGAACTCGATCGACGCATCCAGATCGGGGGTGCCGTGTTCGACCCAGGACGGGGTTCCCGGCGCGTAACTGGTCCTCTCGCTCATTTCTGCGTCCTCTCCTAGAAGTTCGTCGCGACGTCCTGGTGGCGATCATCTCACCTGAAGCGCGTCGCCGGTCAACGACTCGTTACCCGCTCCCGACTGCCCCGGCCGCTAAAATCCGACCCAGGAAGTAGGATTAAGTTTCAACCCGCACGAACACGCCGCGGAGAGCGCGTGAGAAGGACTCCTCTTGACCGACACCGCTGGAACCACGATCCCCGTCTGCCCGCTCGCCGAGTTGGGGCCCGGCGCGATGCGCCTGGTCGAGCACGACGGGGTGAAGATCGGCGTCTTCAACTGCGGCGGCACGCTGTACGCGATCGAGGATCGCTGCTCGCACGACGACGGGCCGCTCGCCGAGGGGGAGTTCGACGCCGCCACCTGCACCGTCGAGTGCCCCCGCCACGGTTCCCTCTTCGACCTGACCACCGGCAGGCCGAAGACGCTCCCCGCCTATGCTCCGGTGCGGACGTTCACGACGGCCGTCGTGGACGACACCATCGTCTTGGAGGTCTGATCATGGCAACGCCAGAGGCAGTCGCAGAGAAAAGAGAGCTTGCCGGGATCAACGCCGACTACAAGGAGAAGTTCGGCTTCCACGACCCCGAGAGCGACTACGCCTACAAAGCGCCCAAGGGGCTCAGCCGCGAGGTGGTCGAATCGATCTCCGAGTACAAGGACGAGCCGCAGTGGATGCGCGACTTCCGGCTGAAGGCGCTGGAGCACTTCTACTCCCGCCCGACCCCGACCTGGGGCGGCAACCTCGGCCAGATCGACTTCGACGACATCCACTACTTCGTCCGCGCCTCCGAAAAGAACAGCCGCGACTGGAGCGAGGTCCCGGACGACATCAAAAACACCTTCGACCGGCTCGGCATTCCCGAGGCGGAGCGCAAATTCCTCTCCGGGGTCGGCGCCCAGTACGAGTCCGAGGTCGTCTACCACCAGGTCAACGAGAAGCTCGAGGCCCAGGGCGTGATCTTCACCGACATGGACACGGCCCTGCGCGAGCACGAGGACCTCGTGCGCGAGTACTGGGCGACGATCATTCCGCCCAACGACAACAAACTGGCGGCGCTCAACTCGGCCGTCTGGTCGGGGGGCTCCTTCGTCTACGTGCCGGCGGGCGTCAAGGTGGAGATGCCGCTGCAGGCCTACTTCCGGATCAACACCGAGAACATGGGCCAGTTCGAGCGGACGCTGATCATCGCCGAGGAGGGCGCCGACGTCCACTACATCGAGGGCTGCACGGCGCCGGTCTACTCGACCGACTCGCTGCACTCCGCGGTGGTCGAGATCATGGCCAAGCCGAGCTCGCGGGTCCGCTACACGACCGTGCAGAACTGGTCGCAGAACGTCTTCAACCTGGTCACCAAGCGCGCCGTCGCACAGGAGAAGGCGACGATGGAGTGGGTCGACTGCAACCTCGGCTCGAAACTGACGATGAAGTACCCGTCGATCTACCTGCTCGGCCCCGAAGCCCACGGCGAGATCCTCTCGATCGCCTTCGCCGGCGACGGCCAGCACCAGGACGCCGGCGGCAAGATCATCCACGCGGCGCCGCGCACCTCGTCCTCGATCTTCTCCAAGTCGATCTCCAAGGACGGCGGGCGGGCGACCTACCGCGGCCTGCTCGAAGTCGCCGACGGGGCGACCGAGTCGCGCTCCAAGGTCGTCTGCGACGCGCTGCTGCTCGACGAGGACTCGCGCTCGGACACCTACCCGACGATCCGGATCGGCGAGAACGACGCCGACGTCGGCCACGAGGCGACCGTCTCGAAGATCGGCGACGAGCAGATCTTCTACCTGCAGAGCCACGGACTCGACGAGGAAGAGGCCTCGAAGATGATCGTCAACGGCTTCATCGAGCCGGTGACCAAAGAGCTGCCGATGGAGTACGCGGTCGAGCTGAACCGGCTGATCGAGTTGCAGATGGAGGGTTCGATTGGCTGAGCTGGCCACGCTTCCACCCCTTCCGGATCAGAAGACGAAGGGGTGGGAATTCACCGACCTCTCGAACCTCGATCTCGACGCCTACGAGCCCGCCTCCGTCGACGCCTCGATCCCGGCCGTAGCCGGGGCGACGGTCCTGCCCCTGGCCGAAGCGGTCGACTCCCACCCGGAGCTGGTCGAAGGACGACTGGGAGCCCTGGTGCCGGGTGAGGATCCCTTCGTCGCCCGCAACGAGGCGACCTGGCGTGACGGTGTGCTGATCCACGTGCCGGCCGGGACCACGATCGAGGAGCCGGTCCGGATCGAGCTGCCGCTCGACGAAGACGGGGCGGCGATCTCCTGGCGCACCCTGGTCGTGCTCGAGGAGGGTGCCGAGGCCGAGATCTGGGAGCACTGCGCCTCGGCGAGCGACGAGACCGACGCGCTGCTCAACTCCGTGGTCGAGCTGCACGTCGACCAGGCGGCGACGTTGCGCTACATCAGCACCCAGGACATCTCCGAGCGGGCCTGGATCTTCTCCAGCCAGCGCGCCCAGGTGGAGCGCGACGGCCGCCTCGACTGGACCGCGCTCGGCTTCGGCTCGGGGCGGGGCAAGGTGCGGATGGAGACCAAGCTCGCCGGACCCGGCTCCGAGGCACGCGTGACCGGCGGCTATGCCGGCGGTCCCGGCCAGCACCTCGACTACGACACGACCCAGGAGCACGCGGCGCCGAACACCAACTCCGACCTCGCCTTCCGCGGCGTCCTCGCCGCCGGTGCGACCGCCGTCTGGCGCGGGATGATCCGGGTCGACCCCGGCGCCCAGCAAACCGACGCCTTCCAGGAGAGCCGCAACCTGCTGCTCTCCCCCGACGCCCACGCCGACGCGATCCCAGGCCTCGAGATCGAAGCAGACGACGTCCGCTGCACCCACGCCGCGGCAATCGCCCAGATCGACCGCGACCAGCTCTTCTACCTGACCTCGCGCGGTCTCGACCCGGCGGCAGCCAAGCAGCTGATCATCGAGGGCTTCCTCGAGTCGCTGGTCGAAAGGCTCGCCGAGGGTCCGGTGCGCGAGGAGATCTCAGCAGCGCTGGAGCGCCGGCTGGGCGAGATCCTCTAGCGGGCCTTCAAGCGAAGGCTTCGTCGCGCCTCTGCATTGTGGGGGTGAACAAGGCCTTGTGCAGCCCGGCGATCAGAGTGCGAGCCAGGCGCCCGTCGCCGCCGAGCTCGAGCGACTCTCCGTCGTGGTCGATGAGGGCCCGGAACCAGGCGTTAACAGGGCCCGAGGCCCAAGCGTCGGCAGTCCCGTCCAGGCGCGAGGTGCAGGACGCCACCGCACCCTCTTCAAGGCCAGCCACCACGCCCGCCACCCGGCCCTCTCCATTGCTGGGAAGCTCGACCGCGAGGCGGCAGCGACCGGAGAGCTCCGGGTCCAACCGCAACAGCGGCATCGCCAGCAGAAAGGCGGCCTCGACGTCCAGCCCGGCGACCGGAGCGCTGCTCCCGGCGAGATGCAGCCGCTCCCAGCGGATCCCGGCGAGCAGCGGCGCGACGCCCCGGCGCAGCCAGGTGGTGACCGCATACGGCGTTTCCCGACCGTTGGCGGGGCAGGCCTCCACCTGACCGGCGTGGCGCATCGCCGCGATGCGTCGTTCGAGCGAGGGATAGTTGAAGCTGGCGATCACGCTGTCGAGATCGGCCACCGACAATGGCTTGGCGGCCAGCGCCCGGAGCAGCGTCGCCGACCAGCCCCCCGCCAGGGCTCCGATGGCCGCCTTGGCGCAGTTGCCGGCAAAGGGACGGTTGGCGTTTGGCGATTCCGACAACCAGGACTCGAGCACTTCCGCGACGGTGAGGAGACCCTCCCCCGCCTCGGTCAGCTCGTACTCGGCAGAGCCGCGACGGAACCCGCCGTTGCGGCAGGCGGCGATCACTTCGGCGTCGACGAGGTCCTTGAGGCGGGCACGGAGGGTGGATCCCGGCGCCCCACCGCGACCCTGCAAGTCGGCCAAGCTGCTCGGCCCGTCGGCGAGGACCTCCAGCAGAACTGGATTCGGCGCTGTGGCAAGCAACGAAAGGGCTCGTGCCCCGGCTCGGGCGTGGACCTCTCCTCGCTTGGATACGTTGACAGCCAACCGTTCTTATTTATATCATTTTCTCTTAATCGAGATTTCCAAATTGAAAATCGAACCACCGATCTGGTCCAAGATCAGACGGCCCCGGCCGCTATTTGCCGACGTGCCAAGCATGCCATCGGCCCCACTGCGAGCCTTTCGGTGTATCCCCCAAACGGCTCTCCCTTGAACAGCAATGCCTGATTTAAAGCGAAATCGGTAAATCATTGGTTCCCAGAACTTGATTTTGCGGATTTCATATGTTCTTATTGGAGGCGCGCTGCCTCTACTGTGCTTGGTTTCCCTGCAGTGGAGGTGGGCCTTGAGTAAGCGGACGGGACCCCGGGCTGGCCGACCCCATTGGCGAGCCCGGGGAGTCCGTTGATGTCCGCGACTATCTGGCGGTGGCGGGCTGGGCGCGGCCGTCGCCGTTCGAAATCCGAGCAGCTTCCTTGGATCCGAGGAACGGGGACAGAACCATGTAGGTCGCCATCGGCGCGACCTGCGGCAGGGCCTCCGGCTCCCCCGTCGTGATCTGCTCGTACCCCAGAGTCCAGACGGCAGCCAGCACGACGTCCGCAACGACCCGCTCCAAGCCGGGTGTGGCTGCGAATCCAGGCTCCAGGAGCTCCAGGAACGCTTCGAACCGTTTGTCCCGCTGCGTCAGCGCCTCCGGGCCGGCCGAATAAATCTCAACGACGGCAAGTCGCGCCAGGTCGGGCTCTGAGGCGTAGAAGGCGCAGAGGCCTCCGATTGCGGCCCGCATGGCATTTGGCCAGTCCGAAGCCCGCCGGGCCGCGGGCATGGCGACGCCGAGCATTTGCGTACCGGCGGAGTCGATCGCCGCCACCAGCGCCGCCTGCTTGTCGGCGAAGTACGAGTAGAAGGTCGCCTGGGAGATCGCCGCTCGAGCGGCGATCTCGGCGACGGTCACCGCCGGGTAACCACGCTCCCCGGCCGCAGCCGCCAGTGCTCTTGCGATCTTCTCCGGCTGGCTGTAGGCGACGATGGGCGGTGGGCCGCCGGTGGGCCGCGGCCTCTTTCCGCCCAGCCGCAGAGGCACACCCGGGGTCTCATAGCTGAGCGCGAGGTCGCGCAGGGCTTTTGCATATTCGGGCAGGCGCTCCACTTCTTCCCGCCGCAGGTGGGTCTGTATGACGATGTGGACGCCTCCGACCAAACCGTGGACGAGGCTCCTCGGCA
>DASSXC010000031.1:0-14113 GCA_035704205.1 Solirubrobacterales bacterium
AATGTCGGATGCGCCCGCCGGGATAGCCTGGCGCGACGATGGCACCCTTGAGCAACTGGGCACGCGGCTTGCCCGAGCGCCACGGGAGGACGACGCTGATCCTGCTGGCCGTGATCCTCCTGCTCGGCTTCGGCCTGCGCGCCTATCGCGTGGCGGAGCCGCTGGGCACGCCCGGCGACGACGCCCACGCCTACTACGCCCTCGCCAAGGCTCTGTACGAGGAAGGCACCTACGGCGACCCGACCTTCCGCGACGCCAGCGACTGGTCCCCCGGCGCCCCCCTCCTCTACGCCGCTGCTTTCTACGCAACGGGCGGCGCCCGCGAAGGAACCGCCCGCATAGTCGAGCTTCTCCTCGGCCTGGCGGCGATCGTCGTGGTCTACCTACTTGGCAGACGAATCAATTGCCGACCCGCGGGCCTGATCGCCGCTTTCGGCATAGCCGTCTACCCCCCATTCATCCACTCGACTGGAGCTCTTTTCAGTGAGCCTCCGGCCATCTTCACCCTTCCAGCCGCTGTCCTCGCCTTCTTGTGGGCCGCGGATAGAACCGCACGACGCGCGGGTGGCACGGCGGCGGGGGCCCCCCATAGCGGAGGGCACCGCGCAGCGGTGTCCGAGCACATGGGGGAGGGCCGCCGTGACAGGACCCGCGCGCTGACCTGGCTCGTCCCTGGCTTCTTCTTCGGCCTGACGGCCCTGATCCGCCCGGAGTACCTGCTGGTCGGAATCGCCTTCGCAGCCCTTGTGGCGATGCGAGTCGGCCGCGAACGCGGCTGGCAGCCCAGCCTCGCGGCCACCGCCCTGTTCATAGCCGCCCTGCTGCTCCCGATCGTCCCCTGGACGATCCACAACCAGGCAACGCTCGACCGCACCGTGCCGATCTCCACCGGCGGCGGCAAGGCCCTCTACGTCGGCACCTTCCTGCCCGAGGACGGCGAATACCAGCGGGTCAAGGCGCTCCTCGTCAAGCGTTACCTCGGCCGCGAGCTGTCGCCCCGCTCCGCGGCCCTCGAACGGATCGACCCCACCCCGCTCTTCGACCGCGTCGCCGAGCGCTATCCGGACCTGCCGCGCGACTCGGCCCTGGGCAAGATCGGCAAGGAGAACTTCTCCAAGTACTTCGGCGAAGACCCGATCGGCTACGCCGCGATGACCGTGCGCAAGGTCTGGCGTATGTGGAGCGGCGGCATCGGCGAAGCGATGAGCGCAACCGCCGGGCGGGTCGTGCAGGTGCTCCTCGTCCTGCTTGGACTCGCGGGCCTAGCGCTGCTCGGCCTGCGCCGCCGCTGGTGGGAGCTGGTCGCGATGGCGACCCCGATGGTCCTCGTCACCGCGGTCGGCGCCGCCTCCCTTGCGGCGCCGCGCCGCAACGAGGTGCTGATGACGCTGATCTTTCCGCTTGCCGGGGTAGCCCTGGCGAGGATGGGTGCCGTCATATCCTCCAGCGGTCCATGGTCCCGGAGGCAGGCATCTTCCCCTCAGAGCTGACGGCGCTGCGCGCGACCGGGCTCGTCGTCGCGGCCGCGATCGTCGTCTACGCCGTCGCCCGTCGCCGCGCCCTGCGCAACGTCGACGTGCTGATCCTGCTCTGCGCGGGGATCGGCCTGGCGATCGTCTCCGGCACCGAGCTGACCGACAAGCTGCTCTCGGCCTTCTCCTTCGAGAAGGGCAACGGCGGCCGCATCCTCGGCCTCGCCGTCTTCTCGATCTTCATCCTCTTCGGGCTCATCCTGCGGGCGCTCTCCCAGGCGGCGCGCAACTCCCGCCAGCTCTCGGCGGTGCTGGAGGGGCTTGCCTGGGAGGAGTTCCGCCAGGCAGAGCTGCCGGAGCGCTTCCGCGGCAAGGTCGCGATCCTCGTTCCCGCCTACAACGAGTCCGAGAACATCGGTCAGGTGCTCGACCTGATGCCAAGCGAGGTCTGCGGGATGGAGACCGCCGTGCTCGTCGTCGACGACGGATCCCGCGACGGCACCGGCGACGTCGCCGCCGAGCACGGTGCGATCGTCGCCCGCCACGTGATCAACCGCGGTGGCGGTGCCGCCCTGCGTACCGGCTACCGCCTGATGGTCGACTCCGGCGCCGAGATCGTCGTCACCCTCGACGCCGACGGCCAGCACCTGCCGGCCGAGATGGAACGCCTGGTCAAGCCGGTGCTCGACCGCGAGGTCGACGTCGCCCACGGTTCCCGCGTGCTCGGCGAGGCCGACGACAACCACTTCGCCCGCGAGCTGGGCATCGTCTTCTTCAACCGTCTCGTCTCCACGATCACCCGCACCAAGGTCAGCGATTGCTCAAACGGCTATCGCGCCGTGCGCGCCACCGTCCTGCCCCAGCTCGTCCTGCGCCAGGAGCAGTTCCACACCTCCGAGTTCATGATCGAGGCGATCAAGCGCGGCGTCCCGGCCAAGGAGGTGCCGGTCACCGTGGCAAAGCGCCTCCACGGTCACTCGAAGAAGCCAGCCGTCGTCCGCTACGGCCTCGGCTTCGCCAACGCGATCGTCAGGACCTGGCTGCGCTGAGCGGCTCGGTGTCGAGGCTTCGCCAGAGGTGGACGACCGCGTAGGAGCGCCACGGTCGCCAATTCTCGGCCAGCCGCTTCTCGGCGACTCGGTCCAGCGAAAGCCCCCGCCCTTCGAGGGCCCGGCGCAGGCCCACGTCGCCGAGCGGGTAGGCGTCGGGATCGCCAAGCGCCCGCATCGCGACGTAGGAGGCGGTCCAAGGGCCGATCCCCGGTACCGCCAGCAGGCCGGTCACCGAAGCGCCGGCGTCGGCACCGACGTCAAGGCCCAGCTCGCCGCGGTCGACCTGCCGGGCCAGCTCCCGCAGCGCCCGGGCTCTGCCGCGGGGCATCGGCAGGCTCGACGGGTCGATCTCCGCCAGGGCGGCACTGGACGGGAACCTGTGGGTGATCGTCCCGACCGGTTCCGCAAGCGGCTCGCCGTGGCGCTCGACCAGCTTGGCCGCCATGGTCCGGGCAGCGGCAACCGACACCTGTTGACCGAGGACCGCGCGGATGGCCAGCTCGAAGCCGTCGGCACAGCCGGGCACACGGAGGCCGGGCCGAAGGCGGACGAGATCACCCAGGCAGCCGTCCTCGCCCAGTTGGGCTGAGACCGCCTGCGGGTCGGCGTCCAGGTCGAGCAGACGGCGGCAGCGGGCAACCGCCGCGGTCAGATCCCGCAGATCGTCCAGTCGCAATCGGCAGCGGACCGCCTCACCGTCTGGCCACAGCTCGGCGATCGCTCCGCCGTGCTCCAGGGAGAGCGAGCGCCGGTAGCCATGGCCGTCGAGGGCCTCCTCCACACCGGGCACCGCTCGCAAAGCGAGAAAACGGATCGACGACTTGCCGTCGAACGGCTGCCTGCAGGCGAGTCTGAGCTCGATCGCGCCGGCGCTCGCCTTGCCCGACCGCCCTCTGCCTCGGCGCCTCAGCTCAGTAGGGGTACGTCCGTAGACCGCCTTGATCGTGTCGTTGAACTGGCGCACGCTGCCGAAGCCGGCGGCAAAAGCGACCTCGGCGAAGCCGATCCCGGTCGACTCGATCAGCAACCTCGCCGCCTGTGCCCGCTGTGCCCGTGCCAGCGCGACCGGACCCGCGCCAACCTCCGCGGTGAGGATGCGCTGGAGCTGGCGCTCGCTGTAGCCGAGGCGCCCGGCCAGGCCCGGCACCCCGTCACGGTCGACCGCTCCCTCGGCGATCAGCCGGAAGGCCCGCCCGGCGACGTCAGCCCGCCGGTTCCAGGTCGGCGAGCCCGGGGCCGCATCGGGGTCGCATCGCTTGCAGGCCCGCAGACCCGCCTCCTGCGCGGCCGCGGCACTCTGGAAGAGGCGGATGTTGCGGCGCTTGGGCAACCGGGCTGGACAGCTCGGTCGGCAGTAGATGCCGGTCGAGAGCACGCCGACGAAGAAGTAGCCGTCGTAGCGCGGGTCACGGCTGCGCATGAACCGGTAGCAGGCCTCGAAGTCTGCGATCACGAGACCCATCCTGGCACGGCGATCGCTTCCGTCCTAGCGGTTTTCGGACAGGTGGAGCCAGTACTGCGACCGTGGCGGATTCCCGCCAGACAGTCCCCAAGCGAGCACCTATCGTCGCCGCTCACGTCATCCACTCACCGAGAGGAGCCCAATGCAGGACGTCGAGCGATTCATCCAGGTCTACGAGGAAATCTGGCCCAGCTTCGATGCTGACCGGCTGGAGAAGTTCGAGATGGTGCACCCCGAGGCGACGATCGACCACTCGGGCATGGAGAAGCCGATCAGGGGAGACGAAGAGCCCGACTACATCCGCGGAATCAAGGCCTCGATGCCCGACATATCGCTGGAGATGAGGAACTGGGCGGCACGCGGCGATGTGATCTTCGTCGAGTACGCGATGGAAGCGACGGTGAACGGGGAGCGGCTCGCCTGGGACGGAATTGGGCGCTTCAAGCTGCGCGACGGGCGCGTGATCGAGGCGATCGGGCGCTGGGACACCGCGGCGCTCCAGACGGCCTTGGCCGGCTGAGCCCTATTCCACCCCTGGATGTCGCACCGCGGCCGGGTCGGGCAGGAAAAGGTCGGTCCCACAGCGGGGACAGACCTGAACGTAGAGCTTCACCGCCTTGCCGCAGGTGGGGCACTGCCGTTCGGGTTCGTCCTTCTCCCTGCGGTAGAGGATCACGGCGACCAGGCCCAGCGGCGGCAGCACGGTTCCGATCAGAAGCCAGAGCCAGAACGAGCTGCCCTTGGCCCGGCCGATGATCCCCGTGGCCAATCCGAAGAGACCCGCTATGAGGAGGTACTCGAATCCCACGGCTCCATTGTCGCGCCGAGGCGCTGCGGATGCCCTATCGAGCCGACCTCGGCGAGGTCGCGGCGGAAGGGCAGGCTGGCCGTCCAGTCGATCACCGCCCGTGCCTTGCGGGCGATGCCGGGGATCTGGCTCATGTGGTAGGTCCGCGCCATCCACCAGGCCGGGAAGCCGCGGAATTTGCGACCGCCGACGCGGCCGACTGCCTTGTAGCGGCCGAGGTTGACGAAGGAGGCGTTGCCGCGGTACTCGAAACGACGGGCGCTGCCGACGCCCAGCTCGGCGGCGATGTTGCGCGCCGCAACCGGGCCCTGCCTGACGGCGTGCTGGGCGGTCGGCGGGCAGAGGCCGCCGCGCGGGTCGGGCGCGGCGGCGCAGTCGCCGATCGCCCAGACGCCCTCTGCGCCCTGCACTCGCAGGTACTCGTCCACCGGCACGCGGCCGCGCTCGTCGAGCGGCAGGTTCAGCCGGCGCAGGCTCGGGTGCGGCGCCACGCCTGCGGTCCAAACCACGGTGCGGGTCGAGAGGACCTCACCGCTGGAGAGATGCGCGCGGTCGGCGCTGACCTCCTCCAGCGTCGTCTCCAGCCTGATGTCGATGCCGCGGCCGCGGAGCTGCCGCAGGGCGTACTCGGCGAGGCCGGCATCGATCTCCGGCAGCACCCGGTCGGTCGCCTCGACCAGGACCCAGCGCATGCCGTGCAGGCGGGCGCGCGGGTAGCTCTCCATCGCGTCGGCGGCGAAGTCCTGCAGCTCGGCCAGCGCCTCGAGGCCGGCGTAGCCGCCGCCGACGAAGACGTAGGTGAGCAGCTCGTCGCGCCGCGCCGGATCTTCGCTCGCGTTCGCCGCCTCCAGCGTTTCGACCACGTGGTTGCGCAGCCAGATCGCGTCGGCGAGCGTTTTGAAGCCGACCGCGTGCTCGGAGAGCCCGGGCACCGGCAGCACGCGGGAGACCGAGCCGAGCGCGAGCAGGAGCTGGTCGTAGGGAAGCTGCTCCGTCTCGCCCTCACGGGTGCGAAGCTCGACCGTGCGCGCCTCGGGATCGTGGCCGGAGATGGTGCCGAGCCGCAGATAGGTCCGATCGAGGATCTCGCGCAGCGGCGTAACCACGTGCCGCGGCTCGAGCGTCCCAGCCGCCGCCTCCGGCAGGAACGGCGTGTAGAGCAGGAAGTTGACGTCGTTGACCAAAACCAGCCGAGCCGACTGCTTCGACATGACCCGCTCCAGCTCCCGAGCCGCCATCGCCCCACCAAATCCACCTCCGGCGATGACGACGTTCCAGGCCATGAGCCCAACTTAGCACTTTGTAACAACCTGTTACAAAGTGCCGGATCGCACATTGGTTGGTCTGGTGACAATCCGATCGATGTAGCGCTAACATTTCGTCTGTCTCTTTGGCATGAACTGAAACGGCCCCGGCTGATTTCCGGGGCCGTTTTCTTATTGCGGTGATCTCCTACCGGTCGGCCAGCTTCGATGCGAGCGCAATCAATGCCCGCATCACGCCGGCGTTGGCCAAGAGGACCACCGCTGTCTCATTTGACATGTTGGTTCAAGGGCTGAGGGCGGCAATCTCTCCCCCCTCGGCCCATTGGACCGGGTTGCTAAGCGCCCAGCTTCTGCTTGATCAGGCGGTTTACCTCGCCGCCGTCGGCGCGGCCCTTGGTCTCCCTCATCACCGCGCCGACGATCGCTCCGATCGCCTTTTGGTTTCCGGCTCGGATTTGCTCCGCGGCCGCTGGGTTGGCATCGATCGCGGCGGCGACGATCGACTCGAGCTCGCCGCTGTCGGAGATCTGGGCGAGGCCCTCGCGCTCGACCACCGCCGCTGGGTCGCCGCCTTCAGCGACGAGCGTCGCCAGCACCTGCTTGCCGCTGCTGTGTGAGATCTTCTTCTCGCCGACCAATTCGACGAGCGCGGCTAGGGCCGCCGGAGTGACCTTGGAGTCGCCTGGGCCGCCGCCGTCAGCCTGGCGCAGGGCGGCGGCCAGCTCGCCGGTCACCCAATTCGCGATCACCTGCGCCTCAACCCCACCAGCCTGGCCACAGACCGCTTCGAAGTAGGCAGCCTCGTCGGGATCGCCGGCGAGCTGGGCGGCGCTGTCAGCCGACAGCTTCAGCTCCTCTTCGTAGCGCCGCGTCCTCGCCTCCGGCAACTCGGGCAGCGACTCGCGCGCCTCGCGCAGCATCGCCTCGGTCGGCGCCAGCGGCACCAGGTCCGGCTCGGGGAAGTAGCGGTAGTCGTGCGCCTCCTCCTTGGAGCGCAGCGGGGTCAGCGAGCCGTCCTCGGGATGGAAGTGGAGGGTCTCCTGCACGACGCTCCCCCCCGCCCCGATCAGCTCGCGCTGCCGCGCCAGCTCCGCTTCGATCCCCCGCTCCAGAAAGCGGAAGCTGTTCATGTTCTTCAGCTCGGTCTTCGTGCCGAGGGTCTCGCTGCCGGCCGGGCGCACGGAGACGTTGGCGTCGACCCGCAGGCTGCCCTCCTCCATGTTGACGTCGGAGACGCCGAGCTGGCGCACGGTGGTGCGCAGCAGGCGGGCCCAGCTCGCCGCTTCGGCGGCGCTGCGCAGGTCGGGCTCGGTGACGATCTCGACCAGGGGCGTACCGCCGCGATTGAAGTCGACCAGCGAGGCGCCGGAGCCGTGGATGCGGCCCGACTCGCCGAGGTGGATCGTCTTCGCAGCGTCCTCCTCGAGGTGGGCGCGGTGGATGCGGATCCCGCCCAGCCGGCCCTCGACCGCCAGCGGCAGGTCGTACTGGCTGATCTGGTACGCCTTCGGGTTGTCGGGGTAGAAGTAGTTCTTGCGATGGAAGATCGAGCGCGGCGCGACATCGCACTCCAGCGCCGCGGCGATCTTCAATGCGCAGCGAATCGCCTCTTCGTTGGGCACGGGCAGGACGCCTGGATGGGCGAGGCAGACCGGACAGGTATGGACGTTCGGCTCGTCGCCGAAGGAGAGCTCGCAGCCGCAGAACATCTTCGTCCGGGTGGAGAGCTGGACGTGGATCTCCAGCCCGATCACCGCCTCCAGGTCAGCCATTGAGAGCGGTCTCCAGGGCGTAGGCGGCGTCGAGCAGCTTCTGCTCGGCGAAGGCCGGTGCGGCGAGCTGAAAGCCGACCGGCAGCTCCGGTCCGCCACCGTCGGGCTCGGCGAGGCCGGCGGGGATCGAGATCGCCGGGATCCCGGCCAGGCTCATCGGCACGGTGAAGAAGTCGTTCATGTACATCGCCAGCGGGTCGTCGGTCTTCTCGCCGAGGCCGAAGGCAACCGAGGGCGAGGTCGGGGTGACGACGAAGTCGAACCGCTCGAAGGCGGCGGCGAAGTCGGCGGCGATCTTGGTGCGGACCTTTTGCGCCTGGCCGTAGTAGGCGTCGTAGTAGCCGGAGGACAGTGCGTAGGTGCCGAGCATGATGCGCCGCTTGACCTCGTCGCCAAAGCCGGCTGAGCGGGTCGCTTCGTACATCTCGACGACGTCGCCCTCGCCCTGCGCCCGCATGCCGTAGCGGACACCGTCGTAGCGGGCGAGGTTGGAGGACGCCTCCGCCGGGGCGATCACGTAATAGGCGGAGATCCCGTGCTCGGCGTGTGGCAGGGGAACCTCGGCGACCTCGCCCCCCAGGTCCTCGATCCGTTTCAGCGTCGCCTCGAAGACGGCGCGAACGCCGGGTTCGATCGCGTCGTGGGCGAGCTCGGCCGGGACCGCGAAGCGCAACCCTCTGAGGTCCTCCCGCTCGGGCAGGCGAATTCCCCCCTCGATGCCAACCGAGGTCGAGTCGCAGGGATCGCTCCCCTGCATCGCCTCGAGCAGCAGCGCGGCGTCGGTGACGTCGCGCGTCAAGGGACCGCACTGGTCGAGCGAGGAGGCGAAGGCGATCATCCCGTAGCGCGAGATCGCGCCGTAGGTCGGCTTCAAGCCGACGATGCCGCAGAGCGCCGCGGGTTGGCGAATCGAGCCGCCGGTGTCGGTGCCGATCGCGCAGGGCGCGAGGCCACCGGCTACGACCGCCGCCGACCCACCGGAAGAGCCTCCCGGGACGCGCTCGCGATCCAGCGGATTGCGCACCGGCCCGTAAGCGGAGTTCTCGTTCGAGGACCCCATCGCGAACTCGTCCATGTTGGTCTTGCCCAGCACCCCCGCCCCGGCCTCACCGAGTCGCCGCACGGCGGTGGCCGTGTACAGCGGCCGGTGCCCCTCGAGAATCCGCGAGCCGGCGGTCGTCTGCACGCCCTCGGTGCAGAACAGGTCCTTGACGGCGACGGGAATCCCCGCCAGCGGCCCGTCACCCTCTGCTGAGCCCTCCTCGGCCCGCCAGAGGTAGGCGTTGAGCTCGTCCCTGGCCGCGGCCTCCCGCCAAGCCTCGAAGTACTCCTGTCGCGAGATCTCACCGGCCGCGATTGCCTCCGCCGCCCGCGCGACGCTCAACTCCTGCAACTCAGCCATCAGGCCTCAGCCCGCGGCGAGGGAACCCGAAAGGCCCCGTCTGCCGGATCGGGCGCCTGGTCCAGCACAGCCTCCTTCGGCCAGCTGGGCCGCGGCTCATCAGGCCGCAGCACGTTCTCCAGCTCGACGACGTGCGAAGTCGGCGCGACCCCCTCCAAATCAAGCTCGCTGATCCGATCGACGTGCTCGAGGATCCCCGACAGCTCCCCAGCCATCTTCTCCACCTCAGCATCGCTCAGCCTCAGCCGGGCCAGCTTGGCGACATGAAGTACCTGCTCCCGCTCGATCATCGCGGCGGATTGTAGGTGTCTGCCGAGAACGCTTCTCGCGCGGGTGGCACGGCGGCGGGGGTCCCCCATAGCGGAGGGCGCGCGAAGCGCGTCCGAGCACATGGGGGAGGGCCGCCGTGACAGGACCCGCGCGCCACTGCGCCTGGCTGCCCAGCCAGTATTGTCCGCCACATGCGGGGCGCCAAAGCAGAGGCATTCGTAGTCCTGAGCCTGCGCCTGATGGCGCTCAGCTTCGCGGTGGTGGGCATCCTCTTCATCGCCGTCCCCAGCGGCGTCCTCGACGTCATCTCCGACCTCGGCAACGCGATCGGCAGCTTTCCCCGCGCCCCGCACACCGAGGAGAAGCTCTGGCTGGCGCTCGCCTTCGCCTACATGGTGGTGATCACCGGCATCTGCCTCGTCGCCCAGGCCGACGTCGTCCGCTACCGGCCGCTGCTGCTCGTCTTGGCGGCCGGCAAGACCGCCTCTTCGCTCGGCTCGCTCGGCTTCTTCGTCTTCGACCAGGACGTCTTCATCTACCTGCTCAACTTCCTGGTCGACGGTTTCCTTGCCCTGGCGGCGCTCTGGCTCTGGTCGCTGAGCGGCAAGGTCGACCGGGCCGACCCCGGCTGACAGCGCCCGCCGGGGCTGTCGACCGCCGAGCAACGCACGCTCAGCGCGATCTGCGAGGCGATGGCCCCCGCGGTTGACGGGTTGCCCGCCGCCGAGCGCGAGATCGACGTCGCGGGGCCCGTCGGGCAGTTCCTCACCTCGCTCTCGCCGCGCGTCCTGACCCGGGTCCGCCTCGGCCTGCGCGCCTTCGAGTGGCTGCCCTTCCCGTGGCGCTTCAGCCGGCTGGACCTCGGCGCGCGCGAAGACTTCCTGCAGCGCATGGAGGGCTCGCGCTTCGGCCTCCACCACGAGCTGTTGCTGATGGCCAAGACCTTCACGACGCTCGGCTACGCGATCGACCCGCGGGTCGAGGAGCGCTTGGGCCTGGAGACGAGCTGCCGGGTCGCCGACGGCTCGTTGCCCGAGCCGACGGGGACGCTGGGCGATACCGAGCCAGCCGGCGAGGGCGAGGAATGCGACGTGGTCATCGTCGGCTCCGGGGCCGGGGGCGCGGTGGCCGCGGCGACGCTGGCCGAAGCCGGGCTCGACGTGATCGTGCTCGAGGCCGGCGACAACTACAACCGCGACAACTACCCGGCCAACCGGCTCGATGCGATCGCCTCGCTCTACCGTGACGGCGGTCTGACCATCGCAGAGGGACGGCCGCCGATTCCCGTCCCGGTGGCGAAAACGGTCGGCGGCACGACCGTGATCAACTCGGGGACGTGCTTCCGCGCTCCGGAGCCGGTGCTCGACGAGTGGCGGGACCGCTACGGGGTCGCCTGGGCCGACCAGCTTGACCCGGATTTCGCCGAGGCCGAGGAGTTCCTGCGCGTCACCCCGCTCGACCCCGAGCGGATGGGGCGAAACGGCCAGCTGGCGATGGAGGGGGCGGCGGCGCTCGGCGTCAGCGGCGGCCCGATCTCGCGCAACGCCGGCAATTGCGTGCAGTGCAGCTCCTGCCCCTACGGCTGCCGGATCGACGCCAAGCGAGGCATGCACGTCAGCTACCTGCCCCGTGCCGTAGCCGCCGGCGCCCGGTTGCGGACCGGAGTCGAGGCCCGGCGCGTCCTCGTCGAAGGAGGGCGAGCCGCCGGTGTCCGCTGCGTCGCCGCCGGTCCGGGAGAGCGCAATGGCAGCCGCCGCGCCTACACCGTCCGCGCTCGCCGGGCGACGATCCTCGCCGGTGGCGCCTTCGGCACGCCCGAGTTGCTGCTGCGCTCCGGCCTCGGCGGCGATCAGGTCGGCCGCAACCTGCACATCCACCCTGCCTGCTGGGTCGGCGCCCGCTACGCCGAGGAGGTGCGCGGCTGGGACGGCGTGATGCAGAGCTACTACATCGACGAGTGGGAGCGGGAGCGGGTCCTGCTCGAGGCGACCTTCACCCCGCTGCCCTTTGGCGGCGCCTGGCTGCAGGGGTCGGGGCGCGAGCACCAGGAGGCGATCCTCGACTTCGGCCAGATCAGCTCGATCGGGGTGCAGCTCGCCGACGAGACGGCCGGCAGGGTCGGGATTGCCCGCGACGGCTCGCTGCGCGCCAACTACAGGCTGAGCGACGAGGACGCTCGCCGGGTGGTCTTCGGCATCGCCCGCGCCGCCGAAGTCCACTTCGCCGCCGGCGCCGCCGAGGTCTACCCCAACATCGGCCGCGCCCCGGTTCTGCGCCCTGGTCAGGTGGCCGAGTTCGAGGCGACCGGCTTCAAGCCCTCGGAGCTCCGCCTGGAGGCGTTCCACCCGCAGGGCACCGCCCGAATCGCCGCCAATCCGAGCGAAGGGGTCTGCGCCAGCGACGGCTCTGTCCACGGTGTAGCCAACCTCCACGTCGCCGACGCATCCCTCTTCCCCACCGCGGTCGAGGTGAACCCGATGATGACCATCATCGCCTTCGCAAAGCGAATAGCCGCCGAAGTAGCCGACGGCCCCAGACCTGCGTAGGGCGGTGTCCTCAGTCGGCCGCCTGCGGGTCACGCACTAGAGTGCGCTCCCCTTGACGACCTCCCTGCGTCCTAGCCCTACTTGGTCTGGAACCGTCGGATGCGATCAGCTTGACGGTGGCGGAGGAGGCGGGGGTGGCGGTTGTTGCGAAGACGGTGGTGGAGGCGGTCCGCCACCGCCGGAGGAGAGGCGGTCTGCCTCGCCGCCGAAGGTGGTGCCTTCCTCGCGCATCGCACTGTAGCCGCCGTAGGCGATCCCCGCCGCGGCGAGGAGGCCGAGGAAGATCCCGAACTTGAGCGTCGCGTCGACCGAGACCCCGCCGAAGGAGCCGAAGTCCGGCGGGAAGACGATGCGGTAGAGAATCAGCAACACCGCGAGCCCGCCGAGCGCGGCGACGAAGGTGTTCAGCGAGATCGGCGGCTCGACGTCGGCGTCGGTGAGGCGGATCACGGCGACGCCGATGGCGACCACGATCGCCAGCATGAGGAAGATCGGGATCACGTCGAGGGCGTCCCAGGCGCTGCCGCCGCCGCTGCCGGTGACCGTTCCCGAGAAGCCCGGTACGCCGGACACCTCGACGCCGAACCAGTCGAAGAACATGAATATGAAGAGAAGGATCGCGGAGACCGCGGAGAGCTTCTCCCCCGTGCTCAGCTTGTCGACTTCCATCTGCACATCCCTCCGTAAGTAGGGGCCTGCGGCGACACTACACCCGGGCTCGGGCGGCAGCCAGCGTATTGACGAGCAGCATCGCGATCGTCATCGGACCGACGCCACCCGGCACCGGCGTGATCGCCGCCGCGACCTCCACCGCCGCGTCGAAGTCGACGTCGCCGCAGAGGCCGTCCTCGGTCCGGTTCACGCCGACGTCGATCACCACAGCACCCGGCTTGATCGCCGCGGCGCCGAGCAGCCGCGGCGCGCCGACCGCGGCGACGAGCACGTCGGCGCGACTGCAGACCTCGTCCAGGTCGCGGGTGCGCGAGTGACAGACGGTGACCGTCGCGTCGGCGCTGAGCAGCAGGCGCGCGACGGGCACCCCGACCAGCTTCGAGCGGCCGACGACCACCGCCTCCGCGCCTTCCAGCTCGACGCCCTCGTGGCGCAGCAGCTCCATCACCCCGGCGGGGGTGCAGGAGACCAGCCCCGGCATGCCGTGGGCGAGCAATCCGGCGTTGGTCGGGGTCAAACCATCGACGTCCTTGGCCGGGTCGATCGCGGCGACCACGCGGTCGGGGTCAATCTGCTCGGGCACGGGAAGCTGGACGAGGATGCCGTCGACCTCGTCGTCGCGCCCCAGAGCATCGACCAGCGCCAGTAACTCAGCCTCGGTGGTCCCCGCTGCGAGCCCGTGATGGAGCGAGCGCATGCCCGCCTCCTCGCAGGCCTCGTGCTTTTTGCGCACGTAGATCTCCGAGGCGGGATCCTCGCCGACGAGGACGGTCGCCAAACCTGGGGCGCGTCCCCCGCCGGCGACGATTTCGCTGACTCCGGCGCGGACCCGCTCCCGCACAGCCGCCGCCACCGCCCTGCCGTCGATCAGGCGCGCGCCCACCTCAGCGCCTCCGGATCGGCGCGTAGTCGGCCATCAGCTTGCGCTCGGAGCTGTCGCCGGAGAAGCGCACGACCACGACGCCCCCCGGCTCCACCGCGGTCACGACGCCGTCGCCGAAGCTCGCGTGGACGACGTCGTCACCGGTGCGCAGTTCGAGCGTCGGACCCGGGTCGACCGGATTCGCCGTCTCGACCTGTGACCCGCTGCCCCATCCCCCGCTCGCGCCGACCGCGCTCGACCCGCGCTCGACCAGCTCCTCGGGCAGCTCGTCGATGAAGCGCGAGGGAAGGTTGCGCTCTGCGCGGCCGAAGAGGCTCCGTTCGCGCGCCCAGGTCATGTAGAGGCGCCGACGGGCTCGGGTGATGCCGACGTAACAGAGTCGGCGCTCCTCCTCTTCGCCGCCCTCTTCGAGAGCTTTCATGTGTGGGAAGGCGCCGTCCTCGCAGCCGAGGATGAAGACCGTGTCGTACTCCAGCCCCTTGGCGTTGTGGAGGGTCATCAGCGTGATC
>DASSXC010000032.1:0-9405 GCA_035704205.1 Solirubrobacterales bacterium
CCGTCGAGCGCGGCGTCGACCCGCGACGGTTCGCCCTGCTGCCCTTCGGAGGCGCCGGCCCGATGCACGCCGCGGCGATCGCCGGCGAGCTCGAGATCGAGCGCATCCTCTGCCCGCGCGCCGGCGGCGTGCTCTCCGCCCTCGGCCTCTGCGCGTCGGACCGCCGCCGGGACACCACCCACACCGTGATGCTGGCCGGAGCCGACCTCACCGCGGAGCGCATCGCCGCCGAGGTCGACGAGCTGGCATCGAGGTTGCACTTTCCCGCCCATGACGCGGGTAACTGCAACCTCGAGGTCGTCTACGAGATGCGTTACGCCGGACAGGCCTTCGAGTTGCCGGTCGCCGGCGACACCCGTCCGGACCCGGCGGATCTGGTTGCCAGATTCGAGCAGCTGCACGAGGAGCGCTACGGGCACCGCGACCCCGACGGAGAAGTGGTGCTCGTCCACATTCGCCTGGCGATGGTGGCGCCAGGCCCAAAACCACGGCTGCGCGCAACCCCGGCGTCCACCCTGACCGAGAGCAGCCGCCGGGTGCGCTTCGCGGGCGAATGGGTGGAGACGCCGGTGCTGCGCGGCGAGCCGGCCGCCGGCCGCGTCGCCGGAGGGCCGGTCATCTACGAGCTGCCCGAGGCCACCTTCGTCGTCCCACCCGGCTGGCACACCGAAGTGGACGGTGCCGGCACGATTGTCGCGGAGGCCGGAAGATGAGCGCGCGTGGCGACTTTCCCGTCATATACACGGGTAAATCGCCAGAGAGACCCGCATGACCCTTGATCCGGTGAGCCTGCAGGTGATGATCGGCGGGTTGCGGGCTGCCTGCGACGAGATGGGGGCGACGCTGATCCGCTCCGCCTACTCGGCCAACATCAAGGAGCGCCGGGACTGCTCGACCGCGCTCTTCGACGCGCGGGGGGAGCTGGTGATGCAGGCCGAGCACATTCCCGTCCACCTCGGCTCGATGCCGGACGCCGTCGCCGCCGTCCTGGACGAGGAGCACCGCCCAGGCGATGCCTGGATCCTCAACGATCCCTACCGGGGCGGCACCCATCTGCCCGACGTGACCCTGATCTCGCCGGTCTTCACCGCCGGCGAGCTGCTCGGCTTCGCCGCCTGCCGGGCCCACCACGCCGACATCGGTGGACCGAGCCCGGCGGGGATGCCGGCCCACTCGCGAACGCTCGCCGAAGAGGGCGTGATCATCCCGCCGACCCGCATCGGTGACAACGACCTGGAGCGCCTCGCCGACCGGATGCGCTCTCCGCGCCAGCGCCTCGCCGACCTGCGGGCCCAGGCCGCCGCGAACCGGATCGGCGAGCTGCGGCTGACCGAGCTGGCGGAGCGCCACGGCCTGGCGACCCTGCACAGCGGCATGGAGGAGATCCTCGCTTACGCCGAGCGCCGCACCCGCGCGGCACTGGCAGAGCTGCCCGACGGCACCTACACCGCGGAGGACGCGCTCGAGGACGATGCGGGGGGCCGAGCGCGTGACGTCGTCCTCCGACTCGAGGCGCGCATCGAGGGCGATCGCCTGATCCTCGACTTCAGCGGGACCGACCCACAGATCGAGGGCAACCTCAACTGCCCCCTCTCGGTGACCAAATCAGCCACGTTCTTCGCCGTGCGCGTGCTCACCGATCCCGACGCCCCACCCTGCGCCGGCGCCTACCGGCCGATCGAGGTCGTCGCCCCCGAGGGCTGCCTGCTGGGCGCCCGCTTCCCGGCCGCCGTCGCAGCCGGCAACGTGGAGACCTCCAGCCGGGTGGCCGACCTGACGATCGCCGCGCTGGCCGGTGCGCGGCCGGTGCCGGCACAGGGCCAGGGGACGATGAACAACCTGACCCTCGCCGGCGAGGGCTTCACCTACTACGAGACGCTCGGCGGCGGCCAGGGCGCCTGTCCGGACGCCGATGGCCCAAGCGCGATCCACGTGGCGATGTCGAACACGCTGAACACCCCGGTGGAGGCGCTGGAGACCGAGTTCCCCCTGCGGGTGCGCGAGCTGTCGGTGCGGCGCGGCAGCGGCGGCGATGGCCGGCACCGCGGTGGCAACGGGATCGTGCGTGAGATCGAAGCCCTGGAGCCGATGCGCTACACGATGATCGGCGAGCGCCGCCGCCATCCGCCGCGTGGGCGCGACGGTGGCGATGACGGCGAGACCGGCAACGATCTCCTCAACGGCAAATCCCTTCCGGGCAAGGGAGAGGGCGATCTGCGGGCCGGCGACAGACTGCGGATCGAAACGCCCGGCGGAGGGGGCAGAGGCCGGGTGTTGGATCGCACACAGCAATAATTTGGCGATTCGGCCAGCCTCGTCTAGAATGCGCGGCCTTGGGCGGGGCTTTCGCCTGGACAGGGTCCAAGGCGCCAACTCCCCCAGCCACAGAATCACCGACCTTCTTAGGTACGACTTCAAATGCCGATCGCTTTAAAGGAATGGGCAGTAACGGTGCGCGCGCTCTCCGAGGGCGAGCAGCTTCTGACCCTGCGCAAGGGCGGCATTCGCGAGGACAACAAGCACTTCGAGCTCGACCACGAGCGCTTCTTCCTCTACCCGACCTTCGATCACCAGCGGAACAACCTGGTCCGCGAGTCGCACCACCCGGAGCTGCGCCGGGCCCTCGAGGAGGGTGTCTGGCCCGACGAGGAGCCACCCCCCGCGGCGCTGATCCAGGACGGCGGCATCCCCCAGCCTGACCGCGTCCGGCTGCGCTGCTGGGCCGAGGTGACCGACCACCTGACGGTCACCAACCCGCGCATCGTCGACGATCTCTCCCCCTATTACGTCTGGACTCCCGACTACGCCGAGAAGCGGCTCAACTGGAAGCGGCGCCACCCGCTGCACATCCTGCTGCTGCGGGTCCACCGCATCCCCCGCCCGGTCACGGTCCGGGTCCGCGACGAGTACCACGGCTGCCGCTCCTGGGTCGAAATCGACCGCGACCTGCCCTTCGAGGGCACCCCGGTGATGGCCGACGAGGAGTTCGATCGCGCACGCAGCGAGATCCACTCGGTTTGCACCGCGTCCGAGCCCGTTCTGGTTTAGACCCGCCTTGTAGGCTCGCCGCATTCCCTGGGTAGAGACTCACTCCCTCAGCTTCACGGCAAGGCACGACAGTGGCGACGCCGCCTTCGCCGAGCGGACGCTCGACCGCATGGAGGAACTGCGGCTGCGGCTGGAGGACCGCTTCGAGGCGGTGCCCGGCGAGGTCACCGTCGTCGTCCACACCAACCCCGCGCTGCTCTCCCTCGCCCATCCCTTCCTGCCGGCGGCGCGCTGGTCGGCGGCGCCGGCGGGGCGCCGCTACCTGGCCGGCTGGGCGATGGCGACCGAGCTGCACGTGCTCAACGACCCCCACATGGAACGGCGCGCCGCCGGCGACGACTCGCGGGAGGCCCTGCGCGGCACCGCCGAGCGGCTCTACGCCCAGCTCGTCATCGCCGCCAACAACCCCGACCTCCCCCCCTCCTGGACGCCGCGCCGCTTCGCCCGCTACCTCGGCTGGGCCTGGCTGGTCGAGGGGGCGGCCCAGTACTTCGCCCGCCAGGTCGGCCTCTACCGCGCGGCGGTGATCAGGCGCTTGCGCGAGAGCGGCCGCCCGTCGTTCCCACCCTCGCGCCGCGACGCGGTGATCCTCGGCGGCACCCTCTTCGACCTGCTCGAGACCGAGCGCGGCCCGGAGGCCTGCGAGCGCCTCGCCCTCAACCTGGTCCCCGGCGGGGCAGGCCCGACGCTCGAAGCCGCGTTCGACGCCGGGGGGGGCGAAATCGAGGCCGCCTGGCGCGACTACCTGAGGGCGATGGTCCGCCCGAACGCGGCTTAGCTCCACGCCTCCCCCCGCTGGGCGCGCTCGAAGCCGATCCAGAGGGAGTTCATCGCGGTTGTGACCAGGCGCTCGCGCGGCACGTCGGGGTGCTCGGACCACCAGACCGCGAGGCCCTGGAGGACGCCGCGGAGGACGACCCAGACCATTTCGATCCCCTCGTCGGCAACCGAGCCGGCGACGTTCTCGGCGCCCGGCTCGGCCGCGAAGAGCGGCAGGATCGCCTCGCGGCTGTGGGCCGCCACGTCGGCGTGGATCGCCTCGATCTCGGGATCGGTGCTGTAGCGGAAGAGTACCCGCCCGGCGAAGGGGTGAACTTCGACGTAAGCGAACCAGGCGTCGAAGGAGCTGGCGACGCGCTCCTCGAGCGGCGCCTCGCCGACGAAGTGCTTGCGCCAGACCTCGCGCAGCTCGGCGAAGTGGCGCTCGAGCAGGTCGCGGTAGAGCTCGCGCTTGGAGGCGAAGTGTTCGTAGACGACCGGCGGCGTCACCCCCGACGCCCTGGCGATCTCCTCGATCGAGGCGCCCCGGTAACCGCGCTCGGCGAAGAGGACGGCAGCCGCGTTGACGATCACCTCGCGCCGCGCGGGGGCGCTCATCCGTCGCCGCGGCTGCTCGGGTTTCTCGCTCGAGGTTGACAACCTAGTCGTGCCTAAGTACGGTTCGTGGGGTCATCCCTAGTCATCCCTAGGTTAGCCTTCGGGCAGGAAGGGGCGCCCCGTGATCGTCTCCGTGCATCTCGCCGACCTCAGCCGACTGCGTATGCAACGACTGCTCCTGCAACCGCTCGACGCCGCCGGGGTCCCGGGCATGACCTACGCGGAAACGGTCTTCGCGGCCCAGCTCGGCAAGCGCGTGCCCCGCCCCTACAGGGGCCGGATCGGCCTGATCGCGGCCTGGGAGGACGACGCCGCGCTCGATCGCTTCCTCGCCGAGGACCCGTTCGCGCGGCGCCTCGCCGGCGGCTGGCACGCCCGGCTCGAGCCGCTGCGCTGCTTCGGCTCCTGGGCGGGGATGCCGGACCTGCCGGCACGGGAGCTCCCGGTTGCCGACGACGAGCCGGTCGCCGCGCTGACCCTCGGCCGCCTGCGCATCAGCCGCACCAGGGATTTCCTGCGCAGCGCCAGGCCGACCGAGCGCGACGCGGTCGAGAACCCGGCCGTCGTCGCCGTCACCGGCTTTGGCCGCTTCACCCCTCCCCGCCTGGTCGCCACCTTCACGATCTGGCGCAGCGCCGCGGCGATGCGCGAGTACGCGTTCGGCAAGGACGGATCCCACCAGGCCGCCGTCAGGGTCGACCGCGCCAATCCCTTCCACCGCGAATCGGCGTTCGTCCGCTTCCGCCCCTACGCCTCGCACGGCACCTGGGACGGTCGCGACCCGCTGGCGACGCTGATCCCTCACATCTAGTCGGCGCCGGGGGTGCCCTCGAGCACTTCGCGGGCCTGCTCGGCCAGCTCCTCGGCGACGAGCACTTCGCGCGGGCCGGCGGCGAGGAAGTCCGGGACGTCCCAGCCGGCAGCCCGCCGCAGCATGCTGGGGATGCCGTGCTCGGCCAGCAGCCCCTGGATCATTTCCGCTTCGGCCTGTTGCTGGCCGTAGCCGACCTTTACCAGCTTGCCGCCGCTACTGGACGACGAGCTCGGCATCGGCGATCTCTCCGTTCTTCAGCCAAAAAGCCTTGACGTCGGGGGCCTCCTGGTCCCGCAGGGAGACGATCAGGTAGACCTGTTCGGGCCAGCTGATCGCCTCGTTCAAGTCGGTCTGCGACGGATAGGCGGGGCTCTTGGTGTGCGAGTGGTAGATCGCGATCAGCTCTTCCCCCCGCTCCCGCATCTCCTTTTCGATGATCCGGTACTGGTCGCTTGGATCGACCCGGTAGCTGAACGGGCTGGCAAAAGCGTTGCGCGCCCGGTAGAGCGTCCTCGCCTCGCCGTCGTCACCGCCGATCAACCCGCAGCACTCGTTCGGAAGATCCTCGCGAGCATGCGCGACCATCTCCTCGATCATCGCTTGCGGGATCCGCATCGCCTACCCGCAGCCCCCGGCTACCACCAGACGGTGGAATCCAAGTTCTCTATCTCGTCGATCGGTTTGGTGTAGACGCCGGAGGAGAGGTACTTCCAGCCGTCGTCGGGGATCAGGAAGACGACGTTGCCGCCGTCGAGCTCCTCGCCGATGCGGACGGCGATGCGGGCGATCGCGCCGGAGGAGACGCCGGCGAAGACGCCCTCCTCGTCGAGCAGCTTGCGCGTCCAGACGATCGCGTCGCGGTTGGAGACCATGATCTTGCGGTCGAGCAGGGTGATGTCGATGATCGGGGGGATGAAGCCGTCGTCGAGCGAGCGCAGGCCGTGCACCATCTCGCCCTGCATCGGCTCGGCCGCGACCAGCAGCGTCTCGGGGTTGTGCTCCTTGAGGCGCCTGCCGTTGCCCATCAGCGTGCCACCGGTGCCGAGGCCACCGACGAAGGCGGTCACCTCGTCGAGCTCCTCGAGGATCTCCACCGCGGTGCCGTCGTAGTGGGCGCGTGGATTCGCCTCGTTGCCGTACTGGTAGGGCATGTAGTACTGCGGGTCCTCGGCCATCTCCAGCGCCACCTCGACCGCCCCGTTGGAGCCCTTCGCCCCCTCGGAGTAAGCGATCTCCGCCCCGTACATCTCCAGCAGCTGGGTGCGCTCGGCGGTGACGTTGTCGGGCATGACGACCTTCAGGTCGTAGCCCTTGCGGCGGCAGATCATCGCCAGGGAGATGCCGGTGTTGCCGGAGGTCGGCTCGAGGATCGTCTGGCCGGGTTCGATCGCGCCCTCGGCCTCGGCGGCCTCGATCATCGATTTGGCGACCCGGTCCTTGACCGAGCCGGTCGGGTTGCGGCCCTCGAGCTTGGCGTAGATGCGGACGTCGGACTTGGGAGAGAAGCGCGGCAGCTCGACCAGGGGCGTGTTGCCGATCGACTCGACGATGTCGCCGAAGCGTCCCCCGCAGGGTCGATTTAGTAGCTCGCCCGTCACTTCAAAAAGTATAGCCATGGACCGGTGACCCGGTCAGGGAATCGTGAACCGGCTCAGCCGCCGGCCATCGCCGGCAATATGACGACGGTGTCGCCATCCGAGACGGCGGTGTCGAGGCCGTCGAGCACGCGCACGTCCTCGTCGTTGAGGTAGACGTTGACGTAGCGGTTGAGGTCGCCGTCCTCGCCGAACAGCTGCGCCTCGGTGTCGGGGTGCGCGGCGGTCAGCGCCCGCAGCACCTCGCCGACGCTGGCGCCCTCGGCCTCGACTTCCGGCTGCCCCCCGGTCTGGGCACGCAGCACTGGTGGAATTCGGACAGTTGCCATTAACGCGATCCTAGTTGAGACGAAGGGCGCGGGGCTTAGCCCGAGCAGAAGGCGTCGTAATCGGGGAATTTGCCGAGATCCTCGTCGGCGACCTCAGGTGCGTTCTCGCCGCAGATCGGGCAGTCAGGGTCACGGCGGACTTTCAGCTCGGTGAACCTCGTGCCCAGCGCCTCGTAGAGGAGCAGGCGGCCGATCAGCGGCTCGCCGACGCCGAGCACCAGCTTGATCACCTCGTTCGCCTGCAGGGTCCCCATCGTCCCCGCCATCACGCCGAGCACGCCGTTGGCCGAGCAGCTCGGCGCCAGCTCGGCCGGCGGCGGCGTCGGGTAGAGGCAGCGGTAGCAGGGTCCCTCGAAGGGGACGAAGGTCGAGATCTGCCCGTCGAAGCTGAGGATCGAGGCCGAGACGACCGGCTTGCGCAGCCGCACCGAGGCGTCGTTGAGCAGGTAGCGGGTCGGGAAGTTGTCGGCGCCGTCGACGATCACGTCGTAGTCCTCGATCAGCTCGAGGATGTTGCCGGCGTCGAGGCGGAGATTGTGCTCGACGACGTCGACGTCGGGGTTGAGCGCCTCGATCGTCTTGCGCGCCGAGGAGGTCTTGGGCTCACCGATCCGCTCGGTGTTGTGGATCACCTGGCGCTGCAGGTTGGAGGCGTCGACGACGTCGTCGTCGACCAGGCCCATCGTGCCGATCCCAGCCGCGGCGAGGTAGAGCGCGGTCGGCGCGCCGAGCCCGCCGGCGCCGAGCAGCAGCACCTTCGCGTTGAGCAGCTTCAGCTGGCCGTCGACCCCGACCTCGGGCAGCAGCGTGTGGCGCGAGTAGCGGTCGCGCTGCTCGGGGGTCATGCCAGAGGCGGCGACCACAGGCAGCCCCTGCTCCTGCCAGGCGAGGATCCCACCGGCCATCGAGGCGACGTCCTCGTAGCCGAGCGCCTGCAGCTGCTCGGCCGCCTTGTAGGAGCGGTTGCCGCTGCGGCAGTAGAGGATCGTGCGGGCCGACTTGTCGGGCGCCGCGGCGCCGATCTCGTCGCCGAGCAGCCCGGGCGGCACCAGCTTGCCGTTCTCGAGATGGGCCTCCTGGTACTCGTGCGGCTCGCGGGTGTCGACCAGGACGACGTCGCCGCCCTCGATCTCCTCCGCCGCCTCGAAGGGCTCGATCTCCTCGACCTGCTGCCTGACGTCCGTGGGTGCCATGCCTCTCCTGGAGCTTAAATACCTGAATTCCGATCCGGCTTTACTTCAAAAAGTATAGCGAGCCTGTTTCGCTCACTGATCGTCCAGGCCGGGAATCGGGTCGATCGGCAGCTCCCCATTGACCCGCTCCAAGGCTTCGAGGTCGAGTCGGTCCTGGCCACGGTCAGCGAGGCGCTTGAAGCCAACCAGGCTGCGCAAGGAGGCAAAGGGCGCCATCTCCCCGCCGACCTCGACCTCGACGGCGCCCTCGGCGACCGTCTCGTAGTCAAGCGGGGGCAAACCGCCCCGCATGATGTCGATGATGCCATGGCGGCTGTTGACACGTAGATGGTGAGCACCGGTCACGTCATCGGCGGTGAGGATCTTTCCGTCGTGCAGGCGAGCGGCTTCGGCTCGCCCGAGAAAGCGAACGATCGACTCGTCGGCCTCTTGCCCGTCGGGAACGAGGAGATCGGAGTCCTTCGTCGCCCGCAGATAGCCGTGCGCAATGACGCTGAAGCCACCGATCACGACATATGCCAAGCCAACGGCGTTGGCGTCGGCAACCACCCCGTCGAGATCAGGACCAGAGAGCTCGTCTGGGGGCATGGCCTGCCTTCACGGACGCGACGAGCAACGAAACCCCCTGCTGGGAGAGCTTTTGACCATAGGCCACTCGCTCGGGAATCGATAGCGCGGCAGCGAACTCAGCTTCCTGGCGCTCCTCTTCGCGATTGATCCTCGCCCACTCGGCCTCGTTGCCCGGGGCTAGAAGTGGGCCTTTCCTGGGCGTGGCAGCCATGCCCACCATGGTACGCCGCCGGACGGCGCGATGACTCGGCTGCGCAGCGGCCTCAGGCGGCCTGACCGGCGATCCGCCTGCTCTCCTCGGGGTCGAGGTAGGGGATCAGCATGTACTGGACCAGCTCGGCGGTCGCCTCCCCGAGGCGGTCGATTTGGCCGGCGTCGACGTGGCGGGCGACGTGCGCGAAGGCGCCCCCCACGAGCAGCTCCTCGAGCTCGCTGGGAAGCTCGGATGCCCGCGGGCGATCGGCGCGCAGCGTCGCGGC
>DASSXC010000033.1:0-6390 GCA_035704205.1 Solirubrobacterales bacterium
CAAGCCCTGCCCGTTGGAGGTCTGTCAGGGCACGCCGAGGGGGGCTCCCGAGGAAGCGCCCCCGGGCACCGCCAGCTTCTCGGGACCGGTCGACCCCAAGCCCCACTTCAAAAAGCGGCGCCACAAGAAGCGCCACAGGAAGGCCGTCCGCCGAGCCAACCACAACCGGAGGGCCGGACGATGACCCTGCGACGCCTCACGATGCTCTCGCTCCTCACCGCTTTCACGGCCCTCGGCGCTGCCGGGGTCGCGCCGGCGGCCGGGGCTCCGGCCTGGAACCTCGACGTCCATCACAACCAGACTGTGTTCGAACCCGGCACCAACGCCCAGTACTGGATCGACCTCGACAACGTCGGCGATGCCGAAACCTCGGGCCCGATCACGGTCACCGTCAACCTGCCCGCCGGCCTGACCCGCAAAGCGGTGCTGCTGGGCATCCCCGGGACCGGGTTCGTGGCGGGGCAGGGGAACGTCGAGAGCAGCAACATCTTCAACTGCCCCGGGGCGGCGGGCGACACGACGATCGTCTGCACCTCCAAAGCGGGACAGTCGATCCCTCGCCACCATCCCTACCGGCCGATGTTCGTCGAAGTCAAAGTCGCTCCCGGCACCCCGGAAGGGGAGCTGACCGCCGCGGCCGAAGTCAAAGGCGGCGGCGCCCCGGTTCCAGCCACCGCGAGCGAGCCGACGGAGATCGGCTCCCAGCCGGCCGGCTTCGGCATCCTCCCCAGCTCCTTCACGCCCGACTTCCTCACCGCCGACGGCGCCACCGCCGAACGCGAAGCGGGAGCCCATCCGGACCTGTTCAGGGTTCCCTTCGACCTCAACAGCGTCGCCGCGCCTTCGATCAACTATCCGCTTGGAAAACAGCCCGTCGACACGCTGCGCGACGTCCACGTCGACCTGCCGCCGGGCTTCCTCGGCAACCCGACCGCGGTCGGCGAGTGCAGCCAGGCGCAGTTCACCGAAGGCGCCTGCCCGCCCTCCAGCCAGGTCGGCCGCCTCGACCTGGGCGTCTTCTTCAACTCCTGGGTCACCTCCGGCGTCTTCAATATGGCCCACCCGCGCGGCGTTCTCAGCGACCTCGCCTTCGTCGTCGCCGGCCAGCCGGTCCACGTCAGGGCGACGCTGGACCCCTCCAACCGCTACGCGATCGTCACCTCGGTGGAGAACATCAACGAGTCCTCGACCGTCTTCTTCCAGCGGCTGACGCTGTGGGGGGTGCCGGCGGCGCACAGCCACGATTCGGAGCGCTGCAAGGAATTCAACGGGATCGGCCCCGCCGGCGGCGGCGACACCAGCGACGAATGCGCGGCCGGGATCGAACCCAAGCCCTACCTGACGCTGCCCTCCCAGTGCGAAGCAGACAACACGATCCGGCTGCACGAATACGACTCCTGGCAGGACACCGGCGCCTTCGGGCCAGATATCGAGCGCACCCTGCCGGGCAAAATGACCGATTGCGACCGGCTGCGCTTCGAACCCGAGGTGCGGATCGAACCGACCGGCGCTCAGGCGAACACGCCGACCGGCCTGGACGTCCACGTCAAGGTCGCCCAGAACGAGAACCCAGACGCCCTGGCGACGCCGCCGGTGCGCTCCACGGTTGTCACCCTGCCGCGAGGGATGACCGTTTCGCCGTCCTTCGCCGACGGCCTCGAGGGCTGCAGCTCGGCCCAGATCGGGCTGGAAACCAACGCCCCGGTCGCCTGCCCGGACTCCTCGCGGATCGGCGAGGTGAGCCTCACCACGCCGCTTTTGCCCAAGCCGGTGGAGGGGTCGATGTATTTGGCAAAGCAGGGTGACAACCCCTTCGGCAGCCTGCTCGCCGTCTATCTCGCGCTGCACGACACCGAAGAACGCGGCGCGCTGATCAAGCTGCCGGGTGAGGTCGAACTCGACCCCGCCACCGGGCAGATCACCACCCGCTTCGACGACCTGCCGCAGTTCCCATTCGAAGACCTCACCCTGAAGTTCCGCAGTGGCCCGCGCGCGCCGCTGGTCAACCCGCCCAGCTGCGGGCCGCAGACGATCGGCGTGGAGATGACCACCTACGCTCAGCCGAGCAGGCAGATCGATCTCTCCAACACCTACCGGGTGAGCCAAGGGCCGGGCGGCACGCCGTGTCCGGCCAGCCTGGCCTCGCGGCCTTTCAGCCCGCGGTTGGCGGCCGGCACGCTGAACCCCCTCGCCGGCGCCTTCAGCCCGCTGGAGCTGCGGGTCAGCCGCACCGACGTGGACCAGGAGCTTTCAACGGTGGAGGGGATCGCCCCGCCGGGGCTGATTGCCTCCCTGCGCGGCGTCGGGCGTTGCTCCGACGCCCAGATCGCCGCCGCCGCGGCCCTGGGCAAGCCCGGCCAGGGAGCCGAGGAGATCGCCTCCCCAAGCTGCCCCGCCTCGTCGCAGGTCGGCACCCTCGAGGCCGGCGCCGGCGCCGGCCCCTCGCCGATCTACGTTCCCGGCAAGGTCTACCTCGCGGGCCCTTACAAAGGCGCCCCGCTCTCGGGCGTGGCGATCGTCCCCGCGGTGGCCGGCCCAGTCGACCTCGGCGTGGTCGTCGTGCGCGCCCCCGCCTACGTCGACCCGCGAACCGCGCGCATCAGGATCGCATCGGATCCGTTGCCCCAGATCGTCAACGGCGTCCTGATCCGCACCCGCGACGTCAGGGTCCACCTCAATCGGCCCGGCTTCGCCCTCAACCCGACCAGCTGCGACCCGATGGCGATCGAAGCCGCCCTGCACAGCACCGAAGGGGCGGTCAAGAGCGACTCCGTCCGCTTCCAGGTCGGCTCCTGCGCATCGCTCGGGTTTGCGCCACGCCTTGGGCTGAAGCTCTCCGGCGGGACCAAGCGCGGCGCCCACCCGGCTCTGCGGGGCGTCTTCAGGCCGAGGCCGGGCGACGCCAACCTGCAAAACCTCGTCCTGCGTCTGCCGCGTTCGGCCTTCCTCGATCAGGCCCATATCCGCACGATCTGCACCCGCGTGCAGTTCGCCGCCAAGGCCTGCCCCGAGGGAGCGATCTACGGGCACGCCACGGCCTATACGTCACTCCTGGACCAGCCTCTGGAAGGCCCGGTCTACCTCAGGTCCTCCAACCACAACCTGCCCGATTTCGTCGCCGCGCTGCACGGCACGATCGACGTCGAAGCGGTGGCCAGGATCGACTCGAAGAACGGCGGCATCAGGGCGACCTTTGCCGACGTGCCCGACGCGCCGCTGGAAAAGGTCGTGGTGAGCATGCAGGGTGGCAAGAAGGGCCTGATCGTCAATTCGACCGATCTATGTCGAGGGAAGCATCGCGCCGATGCGCGGATGATCGGGCAGAACGGCAAGCGGTCGACCCTACGGCCCCCCCTGCGGAGCTCGTGCAGGGGCAAGATCCGGAGCAAGAGGGGCTGACGCGTTACGCGGTGCCAATGCAGGCGAAGGCCCGCATCCACATTTGCGAGCGTCTGCGTGCCCGCCGCCCTGAGATCGAGAAAGCGATCCTCGCCCGCGTCTACGCCCTCCCCAACCCTGCGGGCACCGAGCACCCCGACGACGTGCAAGGGCTGCGCGAGGCCGTCTCCACCGCCTTCGGCTACGGCCTTGCCGCCGTCGAGCGCGGCGACGCTCGCGGGGTGTCGATCCCGACCCTGCTCTACGCTCAAATCCGAGACGCGGCGCGCAACAACGTCAGCCTCGACACCGTCCTGCGCCGCTACTTCACCGCCTACATCCTGCTCGGCGACTTCTTCATGCAGGAGGCCGGGAATGGAGTCCTCCCAGCCACCGAGTTGCAGCGGGTCCAGCGAGCCCAGGCAGAGCTCTTCGACCGCCTCCTTTCCGCAATCTCCGAGGAGTACGCTCGTGAGACCGAGGGCGATCCGCAAACACGCGAGCAGCGCCGCTTCCAGCTCGTCGAGCGCCTGCTCGCCGGCGAGCTCGTCGATACCGCCCAGCTGGGGTACGACATCGCCGCCTGGCATATTGGCGCCATAGCTGTCGGTCCCGGCGTCGAGCAGGCGTTTCGAAAGCTCGCCACCATCGTCGATTGTCGGATCCTGCTCGTGGGCACCGAGGAGGACGGCCTATGGGTCTGGCTGGGCGCCCGTCGTAGGATCGCCACGGTGGAGGTTGCGCGCTCTGCTTCAACGGTCCTGCCCGACGACGTTTATCTGACCTTGGGTGAGCCCGGGGAGGGCCTTGCCGGCTGGTGTCTGACTCATAGGCAGGCCAGGGCGGCCTGGCCGATCGCCCGCCGCGGCACCCAGAGCCTCGTCCGCTACGCCGATGTCGCCCTGCTCGCCTCGGTTCTCCAAGACAGCGTTCTCACCACCTCCCTGTACCAGCTCTACCTTGTACCGCTTATGCGCGAACGTGACGGCGGCGAGTCGGCCCGGAGGACCCTTCGCGCCTTTCTTGCCACCGACCGAAATATCTCCTCAGCCGCAGCAGCATTGGGTCTGAACCGGCACACGGTTGCCAATCGCCTCCGCATGATCGAGATGCGCCTTGGCCGCTCGCTGAGCTCCTGCGCCGGCCCCCTCGATGTGGCCCTGCGGCTCGAGGGGCTGGGCTATCCCGGTTCGTCACCCAATACCTAGAGGGGTGCTTGCCACCCTGGCGGATTTCCGGTGCACGATCAGCCACGTTGATCAAACGTGAGCCCTGCCTCGTCGTTGAGACTGAACGCGAAGCCGGCCCGGCCGGGAGGAGCAAGCCTAAGAGTCCAGACGCTACCGGCGGCCTGGTGGAGGAGGGGTAGGTCGATGACGGCAACCAGAACGCGAGTACTCCGGCGAGGGCCGCGCTTCACCAGCGGCCACACTCCCAAGAGGCCCGTCCTCTGCCTCGCGGCACTCCTCGTCGCGTTCGCCGCCGCCGAGACTTCGACCGGGATTGCCTCCGGGGAAACGTACACACCGCCGGAACCCCAGGAAATCCCGAAGTTCTCTCACCGAGTCTTCGCCGCCGACACCACGGCGGCCGCCTGCAAACACGAAGGCACTGCCGATCCGGCGGTCAACGCGAAGCTCGACGTCGACTGCGTCGACGACCACCGCGTCGACGCCGACATCGCCGTGATCGATTCCGGCGTCGACGAAAGCACCGACCTCAACATCGTCAGGCGGGTCGACTGCGTTCATCCGGACAACCCCTTTGGAAACGATCCCGAAAACCCGCTCGCGGTAGAAGCGCCCTACGTGTCACCACCCGAATCCCCGAGCCCTCTCTGGCACCCCGACCCGGCGTTGAATGCCGAGGCCGGCACCGAAGAATATGGACCAGAAGCCTACGGTTGCCTCGAAAACAGCGGTGAACCAGGCGATCCCAGCGGCCATGACAAAAATCCCTTGGACGGTGTGGGTCACGGCACCCGCGCCGCCGAGCGAGCCGCCGCAATCGACAACAACATCGGCAGCACCAATTCAACTGGTGTTGGTGTTGCTCCCGGCGCCCGCATCTGGAACGTAAAGGTGCTCGACCCAGGCCTCGAAACCATTCTTTCGGCAGCGGGTCCGTTGGGTGAGAGGTATGAACCGCAGTGGTCGATGTCAAGCCTCATCGCCGGGGTCGACTGGGTCAGTGAGCACGCCGATCAAATCGACGTCGCCACCCTGGACCTCGGCTGCAAGCTGCCCGGGGACGGTGCGCCTGAAATCTATTATCCCCATCCCGTTTTCATCGCCTGCAGCAGCTCCAGCATCGAAGAGCTGAACGCCGCGATCGACGCTGCGGTGGAAAAAGGCGTTGTCTTCGTGGTCGCCGCAGGCGAATCAGCAGCCGACGCCGCGACGATCGGCGCCCCGCAGAACGACCCCAACGTCATCCTTGTCAACACCGTCATCGATCAGGATGGCCTGCCCGTCCACAGCAGCGCTCCTACAGCCGCTCAGGGGCAGTGCAGCGGATTCACCGTCAACGAGGACACCCTGTCTTCCAACAGCAACTATGGCGACCGGGTGACCATGACCGCCCCGTTCAGCTGTGTCGCCACTGACGCCAGCGCCCCCCAGGTCGCCGGCGCGGCGGCGATTTTGGCCAGCCGGTGCGACCCCAGCTCCGCCCAGGACGTGCGCGAGATCGCCGCTGCACTGACCGCCGAGGGGAACACCGCCAGCAAGGAAGACGGCGGCTGGGAGGACAGCTCCGGTGACGGCAGCAAGGAGTCCCTGCTGGACATCAGCAACGAAAAAGTCTTCGACCCGGTGATGGTCGGCGAAGAACGGGAACCGGTCAGCTGCGCCTTCACCCACCCAGATCCCATCGCCGCCTACTCCTTCGACGAGAACCAAGGCACCGTCGCCCACGACTCCACCGGCAACCACGACGGCACGATCGAAGGCGGCGCCAGCTGGAGCGGCGAAGGCAAATACGGCTCCGCCCTGGACTTCAACGGCACCAACG
>DASSXC010000034.1:0-3092 GCA_035704205.1 Solirubrobacterales bacterium
CGCGCCAACGGCTTCGACCCCACCGAGCTGCTGCGCGACTTCGACTACGGCACGACCCGCCGCCTGGCCAGCGGGCGCCTGCTGCGCGAATGGACGATCGTCGCCCAGGACAAGGAGATCGAAGTGGCGCCGGGGGTGAAGTACGAAGCCTGGACCTACAACGGCCGCGTGCCCGGCCCGACCCTGCGCGCCCGCGAGGGCGAGAAGCTGCGGATCCGCTTCGTCAACTCCTCCGAACATCCCCACACGATGCACTTCCACGGCATCCACCCGGCGCTGATGGACGGCATGCCGGGGATCGGCGAACGGCAGGGGGCCGGCCAGATCGAGCCGGGCAGGAGCTTCTCCTACGAATTCGACGCCGAGCCCTTCGGCCTCCATCTCTATCACTGCCACGTCGCGCCGCTGGCCGCCCACATCGCCCGCGGCCTCTACGGCGCCTTCATCGTCGATCCCAAGCGGGGGCGTCCCGAAGCCGACGAGATGGTGATGGTGATGAACGGCTTCGACACCAACTTCGACCTCTCCAACGAGGTCTACGCGGCCAACACGGTCGGCTTCCACTACGTCAACGAGCCGATCCGGGTGCCGCGCGACGGGCTGGTCCGCATCTACCTGGTCAACGTGCTCGAGTACGACCCGCTCAACTCATTCCACGTCCACGCCAACTTCTTCCAGCACTACCCCACCGGGACTTCGCTGGAGCCGAGCGAGTACACCGACACGATCGTCCAGGGGCAGGGTCAGCGCTCGATCCTCGAGCTGAAGTTCCCCTTCGACGGCGACTACATGTTCCACGCCCACGTCAGCGAGTTCGCCGAGCTCGGCTGGACCGGCTTCTTCCGCGTCGGCGACCCCTCGCTGCTGAGCGGTGCCGCCGCGGCCGCCGCTTACTGCAAGCTGCCCTGGGGCGGCGCCGGGGGGCCGGCCTAGTGGAGGCCGCCGCACACGCCGAGCGCCAGCGCGGCGGTCTGCCGGCCTGGGTGCTGGGATTGCTGCCGCTGGCGCTGATCGGCGCGCTGATCGGAGGCTTCGCCCTGCTCGGCGGTCCCGGGCTCGGCGAGCGGAGCGGGCCGCCGGTGGAGGAAGTCAGCGTGGAACGAACGGTGCTGCGGCCGGGGACGATCGAGCTGACCCTGCGCAACGACGGGCCCGACCCGGTCGAAGTCGCCCAGGTGGCGGTCAACGACGCCTTCGCCCCGTTCAGCGCCGACGGGGGTCGGCGGATCGAGCGGCTCGGATCGACGACCCTGCACGTCGTCTATCCCTGGATCGAGGGCGAGGCCTACGAGGTCAGCGTCCTCACCTCCTCCGGGGCGACGGTCGCTGCCGAAATCCCGGTGGCGACGGAGACTCCGTCCGCCGACCTCGACTTCTACGGCCTGATGGCCCTGCTGGGCATCTACGTCGGCGTCATCCCCGTCGGCCTGGGGATGCTCTGGCTGCCCTTCGTGCGGCGGGTTGGGGCCGGCTGGATCGTCGGCCTGATGGCCTTCACCGTCGGCCTGCTCGCTTTCCTGGCGATCGACGCGGCGCTGGAGGGCCTCGACATCGCCGCCGAGGCCCCGGCGGCCTTCGGCGGCAGCGCCCTCGTCTTCGCCGGGGCGCTGGTCGCCTACCTGCTGCTGGCCGCGGCTGACGTCCACCTGCGGCGGCGCGGCGAGGCCGCGGTCGATGGCAGCGGCGGGCTCTACCTGGCGCTGCTGGTCGCGCTCGGCATCGGCCTGCACAACCTCGGTGAGGGGCTGGCGATCGGCTCCGCCTATACGACCGGCGCGCTGGCGCTCGGCGCCTTCCTGGTCGTCGGCTTCGCGATCCACAACACGACCGAGGGGTTGGCGATCGTCGCGCCGATGCGCGGCGGAAGCGATGCGAGCGTGCGACCGGGGCTGGGACGACTGCTCGGCCTCGGCCTGCTGGCCGGGGCCCCGGCGATCCTCGGCGCCTGGATCGGCGCGGCTGCCTTCAACCCCAGCCTCGCGGCCCTGCTCTTCGGCGTCGGCGTCGGCGCGATCGCCCGGGTGATCGTCCAGATCGCCCCCTCGATGCGCGACGGGGACGGGCGCTTCCTGCACCCCGTCTCGGTCGCCGGCATGATCGCCGGCATCGCCGCGCTCTACGTAACCGGCCTGCTGGTGACGGTCTGATGGCCGCGACGGAAGGCGGCCTGCGGCGGTCCTCCAACACCGAGGCGATCGAGGACTACGCGAAGGCGATCTATGCCCTGTCGCGCGACCGCACAGGGCCGGTGCTGAACGGTGAGATCGCCGACCGCCTCGGGGTCGCGCCCGGCACCGCGACGGCGATGCTGAAACGGCTCGATGAGATGGGCCTGGTCGAGCTCGTGCCCTACAAGGGCGTGACGCTCACTCAGGCCGGCGAAAGGGTCGCGTTGGAGGTGATCCGCCACCACCGACTGATCGAGTCCTACCTGTCCGAGGCGCTGGGCATGCCGGATGACCTCGTCCACGCCGAGGCCGAGGTGCTCGAGCACCACATCTCCGAGGAGCTCGAGGAGCTGATCGCGGCGAAGCTGGGCGAGCCCAGCCACGACCCGCACGGCACTCCCATCCCGGGTCCGGACCTGCTGCCCCCGTCCGAGTAGGAGATACGCTGCCTGCATGGGTCTCGCCAGCGACTTTCGGCAGGTTCTCGATTCGCTTCCGCCTGATTGGACGGATCTGGAGATTGATCTGCGGATCGATGACGAAAGTCAGTACATCGATACCGCGGTGGCGTTGAGCCAGGTCAATGCTCAGCCCTACTCGGAAGCCGACTGGCATTGGCGGCTGCTGATTGCGCATAGCTTTGGGCATGCCGCCGCCGCGGAGTCCGTGATCGGGGTGCTCCAGAAGCTGGATGCCGAAGGGGCGACCGGCGAGATGCAGGTTCGTGAGGTGCGCGAGGGGCGGTCGGAGGTCGTGCAGATGTGGGGGCGGCCCGAGAGCGTGCGCGAAGAGTTCCGCCAGCGCCGCTCCATCTAGTGGCCCGCGTAGTTGCCGTAGCGTCCGATCTCCTGCTCGGCAGCAAGGTGGAGGCGATGCTGAGCGCCGCCGGCCACGAGGTGACGCTGTCGCCCGCCCTGGCCGAAG
>DASSXC010000035.1:0-10131 GCA_035704205.1 Solirubrobacterales bacterium
GGTCACCGAGCTCGACATCGGGTCGCGGCGGGCGATCGTCAGGCCGTTCGAGGGCGACTACTACACACAGGTGAAGAAGGAGACCGAGGTCTACATCGAGGGGATCGAGACGCAGCGGAGCGCCCTGGGCGTCGAGCTCGACTTCGGCACCGTTTCGGTCTCCGAGCAGGTGATCGCCTACCAGCGCAAGCGCCTCGGGGACAACAAGGTGATCGACATCGTTTCGCTCGACCTGCCCGAGCAGCACTTCGTCACCCAGGCGCTCTGGTACGTGCTGCCCGAGCGGCTCAGCGGCGCGCTGCCGCCCGACGTCCTGCTCGGCGCCCTGCATGCCAGCGAGCACGGCCAGATCGCGGTGCTGCCGCTGATCGCGATGTGCGACCGCTGGGACATCGGCGGGCTCTCGACCAACGTCCACTTCCAGACCGGCCGAGCGACGATCTTCATCTACGACGGCCACCCGGGCGGCGTCGGGATCACCCTGCGCGGTTACGAGCAGTTCGAGCGCCTGCTCGGCGACGCCGAGCGGCTGATCGGCGAGTGCCCCTGCGAGTCCGGCTGCCCCTCCTGCGTGCAGAGCCCCAAGTGCGGCAACCTCAACGAACCGCTCCACAAGGAGGGCGCGCTGGAGCTGATGAGGGCGATGAAGGGAGGGCGGTGAAGGGAGGGAGTGGGCCTCGCCGTCACGAACAGCAGGGGGGTTCCGTCGAGGACCACTCCCTCCCTTCCGAGCGCGCGCGTCAGGTGGCCGTCATCGGTACCGGGGACTGCGAGCGGGAATCCGAGCCCGCGCGGATGGCGGAGGAGGTTGGCCGCCGTCTCGCCGAGGCCGGGGTGACCGTGGTCGGCGGCGAGTGGGGGACGCTCTCGGAGATCGGCCACGCTCGCACCTTCGGCAAGCCGGTCGTCGCCCTGCGCAGCTGGAGTCTCACCGGCCGCGCGCGGATGGAGGGCGCGCCCGGCGTGGTCCCAGTGGAGACCGCCGAGGAGCCGGTCGCCGCCGCCCTCGAAGCCCTCTCCAGCTGAGGGAATCTATCCCGAGGTCAAGGCCGCGCCGTCAGCAGCTGGTCCGCCGGGGCGAAGTCGTCGCGCAGCACCTCCGCGCCGTCCGCCAGCGCTTCGACCGCTTTGTCGTCGTAGGTGATCCCGAGCTTGGCGCTCGACCCGGTCGCGTATGGCAGCGGTTGGTCGGAGGCCAGGAAGACGAGATTGCCGCCGAACAGCCCGCCGGTTATGCCTTCATGGGAGACGAAGCGAACGCTCGAAAAGGTGTCACGCAGCGTTGCCGCCTCCGCGCTCGCAAGCTCGATGGGCCGGAAGTCGATCACGTTCATCGCGTAGAGGCCGCCCGGCTCGAGGACGCGCCGCACTTCCTCGGTCCACTCGGCGGTGGTGAGGTGCCATGGCACCGAAGTGGCGCTGAACGCGTCGCCGACGACCACGTCGACGCTGTCATCCGCGACGTCGAGGATCTCGATGCGGGCGTCGCCCACGCTGACCCGCAGCGCCGGCGAGGCGCGCAGTCCCAGGCGCTCCTCGACGAAATCGACCAGTTCACCGTCGACCTCCACCACCTGCGCGTGCGAACCCGGTCGCGTTGCGAGCAGCCAGCGCGGGAGGGTGAAGCCGCCGCCGCCGACGAAGAGGGCGTCGAGTGGCTTTCTCGGTGGGTTGGTCGCGTCGATCGAATCGGCGATCCAGCGCGTGTAGGCGTATTCGAGGTAGGTGGGGTCGCGGAGGTCGACATAGGAGTGGAGGCCGTCGTCGAGCATCAGGTTGTAGCTGGCCGGCCGAGCTTGATCGGCTACGAGGCTCACGCAGTGGTATCTGGTCTCGGTGTCGCAGGGGGAGTCGGAGGTGGCGGAGAGGCCGCTCAGCAGCAGCGCCGCAAGGGCGACGCCGGCGGCCACGGCGGGCGGAAGGAGGCGCGAGGCGATCCCGAGGACGATTCCGCCGACCGTCAGCACCACACCGATCAGGAGCACGGTGAGGCCGACGGGCAGCAACGGCACGAGCACGAAGCCGGTGCCGAAGGTTCCGACCAGCGCCCCCGCGGTGCCCCAGCCGGATAGCCGTCCGACGATCGTCCCGCTGGCGCGCAGGTCGTGCAGCTGCAGGTGCGCGACGGCCGGAGAGACGGCGCTGAGCACCGCGGCTGCGGGAACGAGCGCCAGCAGCGTGATGGCGAGGGCGGCGAAGTCGCCGTCTCCGCGTGCGCCGGGACCGAGCCAGCGCACGATCGGAACGGTCAGCAACGTCAGCAAGCCGCCCGCGATCAGCAGCCCGACTATCAGCAGGCGGGTATCGGTGCGATCCGCGAAGTACCCCCCGAGCGCCGTGCCCACGGCGATCCCCCCGAGCGCCGCGCCGATGATCGCGGTCGTCGTCTCCAGGGTCAGCCCGACGTATGGGGCCAGCAGCCGCACGGCGAGGATCTCCAGCATGAGGACCGCGCCGGCCGCGACGAAGACCAGGCCCGCGGCGAGTGGGGGCGGCAGAGCCCTCGGGAGCGAACCGCTCCCCGTTGACCCCTCCCCATCAGCCATGGCTCAATACTAGACAAGACCTGACTAGCTCTGGCGCCCTTCAGCGGGCCAGAGCTCGTGCAGGGCGAGGATCGCGAAGGCGTGCGACCAGGCGAGCGGCGTGGTCGAGCTGGGGAGGCCGGTGGCGGCGTCGACCCGCTCGGGAAGCAGGCCGAGCGGAGTGCCGGCACGGCGCAGATCGGCGATCAGGCCGAGTGCGACGCGACGCTCGCCCAGGGCGGCGAGGGACCAGGCGACCCAGGCCGTCGGCGCCGTCCACGGGTCCTCGCCGCCGTGCCAGCCTTCTGAGGGGACGATCCCAAAGCGGCTCTCGCGTGCGGCCGCGAGTCGCAGCAGGGTGCGACGGACCGCGGGGAAGAGGGTTGGCGTCGGGAAGGGCCGCACCGCCCAGGCAGCGGTCGAGTCGAGCCCGGAGCCGGGGTCGCCGGCAACCCTGTTCAGGCCCCGGGGGGACTTGAAGAGCTCGGGGACCCTCGTCGGGTCGAGCCCAGACGCGATCGCGTTGCCGAGATGGTCGCCGGCGTCGCCCTCCTGGTAGTCGGCGCGGTTGCGCCAGGCGTGTTGCTTTCGTTGTGCGGGGAGCCCCGCCGCTTGTGCCGCTGCGGCAACCCAGCCCGCCGCGTCGCCCTGCGCGTCGCGGCCGGGAACGGGCTCCCCGGTTCCGTGGAACCGCGCGGCGGTGCTCAGATCGAGGCGCTCGAGGAACCGCACGATCCGGCGAGCTTCTGGCCGGTAGCCGGCGGCGGCGAACGCCATCGCAACGGCAGCGGCATCGCGCGGCCAGACGTAGGCCCAGCCGTCGCGGGCGCCGGCCGCGACGGCGCCGGTGCGGCGATCGGTCAGCGCCCGCAGGACCAGCAACGAACGCCGGTACATCGCCCGCGCCCAGCGAGGCGCGCCGAACCCCAGAGCGCGCGCCCGCGCCAGCCAGCGCCGATCGGCTCGGTCCGTGCCCGATCCACCAACCCGCCGCACGACCGCCACCCTCCGATCGCCAAACCAAGCCACCGTACGCAGGACGTTGGTGCCAGGCAGGTACCGCTGCCGGATCGAATCGGCCCGCCACAGCGGCAGTTGCCGTCCATCACGAAGCGTCACCTGCGCCACGATCGCTTCGTCAGGCGAGACGGTGCCGGCAGCCTGCCGGGCCGAGGAGACGGCTACCAGCGCTCTGCCCACCGGCCCGGGCGCCCGCAGATCGACGATGTCCCCATAGGCATCGACAGCCGCGGCCCGCCCGCCGCTGCCAACCACGGCCACCCCCAGGAACGGCGGCGGGGGTCCCGCCAACCCAACCGGAGTCCGCGGGTCATCCCGATGTCCACCGGAGAGCGCCACAAGCGCCAGAGCGACGACACCCACCACGATTGCTGCACGAGCCCAGGCCACGTCCCAATCCAAGCAGCCCGATGTCACCCTGGTCGCTAGCCTTCCCCCGACGCGGCCATCCGCGTCTCAGCTACGGCGAGGTAGCTCAGTTGGTAGAGCACACGACTGAAAATCGTGTGCTTAAAAAAACGAGTTATCAGACGTCACACTGAGATTCCGCGTGTTAGAGCGGTTTGCGCGGCTCCCGCTGCGAGCCCGCCTCGCCGACACCCCGCATTCGCCGCCTCCAGAGCCACCCCGGACCATTTCACCCCCTTTACGGCAGGGCATCGAGGCTCCAGAATCGGTGGCGCGGGGACGCCGAGGGACCGGAGGTGAGCCGGGTGGCCAACCGCAGGAAAGGAAGCTTCGACGTCCGCGTCCTCGCCGATCGCACCCGCGCCTTCCACCTGCGCTTTCAGATCGATGGCCGCCGCCACACCGTCGTTCTGCATGAGCGGCCCGCCTGTCGCTGCGGCTGCGGCGGCGGCTGGTCTGAGTTCGCGGCCAGGGGCGAGCTCGAGGACCTGCTGGCGCGGGTGGCGGCGGGGCTCTGGCGGCCGCGGCTATTGGCGCGAGCGCGGCCGCGTCCTCCCGCCACTGCCGCGAAGGACGTGCCGAGCTTCGGGGAGTACGCGGACGCCTGGCTGGAGGACAAGATCGCGGGGGGTTCTCGGAGACCGTCCGATTGCCGAGAACACGATCAACGACTACCGCGCGCGATTGCGCCACCTCGCCTACCTCGATCCCCACCCGGTCGATCAGATCGATCCGGGTCTGTGCGTCGAGTTCAAGGCCCACCTCCTGGCAGAGGCCCGGGAGATCCGCAAGGCGCTCGCGGCAGGAGTGGAGCTGCGTGAGCGCAGCGGACGGGCGCGGCGCCCGCTCGGGCCGCCAGCGTGCGCAAGGTCCTCGATGCCCTGCGCTCGATCCTCGAGGAGGCAGTAGAAGACGGCCTGCTCGCGCACAACCCGGCGCGGGGGCGGCGGATGCGGGTCAGGGTTCCGAAGCCAAAGCGCACCTGCTTGGAGATCGACGAGCTGGCCTGCCTGTTGGCGGCCGCCGCCGACCAGGACGACCCGACCGCGGACATGGTGGTTTCAAAGACAAGCGGTCACAGTGCCAGGGCGGTCGCCGAGCTCGCCGCGAAGTGGCTGCGCCCCGGGCAGATCGCCGAAATCCTCGGTCTGTCGGTGCCGACGGTGACCTACCACCTGCGCCGCCTTGGCGTCGACGTCGGCCGCGGCTACGTCGGGCGCCGCGCCGTCTGCGAGTTGCTCGGCCGCGGCGGAGTCAGGGTCGGCGAGCTCTGCAACATGCGGATCGCCGACGTGCGGGGTCACGATCTCGCCGGACCGTGCTTTCGAGTTACTGAGTCAAAGACCGAGGCGGGCGAGCGCTTGGTCGAGATGAGTCCTGCCCTCGCCGAGGTGGTGATCGAGCACATCGCCCGTCTGCGGCGACTGGGTCTGCCGAGCGATCCCGACGCCTACTTGTTCCCGAACCTGCGCGGGGGGCGGCTCTCGCGCCGGCGCGTCCGGCAGATCGTCGAGGAAGCGGCGAGCCTCGCCGGCGAGCGCCTAGCGGCGCAGGGCATTTCGCCACTGCCACACACCACCCCCCATGCCTTGCGGCGCACTTACATCTCGATCGCCTTGGTCGCTAACCACTTCGATGTCAAGTTCGTGATGTCGCAGGTCGGCCACGCCAACTCGGCAATGACGATGGACGTCTATGCGCAGCTCGAGCAGCGGGCAAAGCGCTCGCACGGGCGGAACTTCGACCGCCTGCTTGAGGAAGCTCGCGAGTAGGGGCCGCCTCCGGTCCGATTTATGCTCACCTCGTGTCGGATGTGGGGCGAGACTTCTGGAAGGCGGCGATCCTGACGCTGGTCCTTACGGGACTCGGCTTCCTCGTCGGCGGCTGGGTGCTGGGGGTGATCTGCGTCGCCGTGGCAGCGGCGATCTCCCTCATCCTCTGGACGCCGCTCGGACCCTGGCTCGGCTTTCACCCCTCCGAGGCAAGGAGCCCCGTACCCCTGCCCGAGTCGTCCTCGCGCCGCGGCGATCTCGCCCCCAGGGCCCGGGATCGCAGCGAGCCGGTGGACCGCGTTTCAGGGCGGATCTACGGCGGCGCCGCAGTCGGGGCTGCGATCCGCCAGCTAGCAGCCCGCCAAGAGGAAGAGGCGGTGTTCGTCGCGGCTGAGGGGGAGATCGGTCTCGCCCTCGAAGAGGCCGCGGAGCTGAAGCGGCTGCTCTTCGACGAGGGGCCGTGGATCACCCCGAAGGGCACCGAGCTCGAAGCGGCGGTGCCCGATTGGAGCGAGAAGACCACCGCCTTCATTGCCACGGTGCTCGGCCCCGGCCAGCGGGCCGCGTTTCGGACCATCTACACCGGCAACGATCCGACCGACCGCCTCGAAGCCGAGGCGAAGTTCTTGGCCGAGCTCGCGCGGGGCATCGAGCCTGAGGCGATCCGGGTCGACGAAGCCGAGATCCTCGCCGCGCGCGAGGCGCGGCGCGAGAACCGGGCGGCACGGTTCCTTGAGTACGACCACTTCCGCGCACCCGGCGCTCCACCGCCCGCTGACCTCGGTGAGCGGATCGACCTGCTGATGCGAGAGGGGATCGACCTAGTCGGCGAGCTGCGGGTACCGGTGGAGGCCCAGAGGACGAGGGACGGCGGCTTGGAAGTCTCGGGTGGGGAGGCGCCCGCCGAGTGGCAGGAGAAGGCGAACGAGTTCCGCAAGGAGGTCTGGGAGCTTCTCGCCGAGCGCTACCCGGCGCTCCTCACCACCTACCGCGACGCGTGCAACGCCACGATCGCGAAGATCCGCGAGCCGCGGCGGACCCCGCCCTCCGGTCCGCCTGGCCGGGATAGGCGCAGTGGCCTCGAGAAGGCGCTTGAGCTGGCGAACTTCGAACGGGGCGGCCCGGCTACAGAAGTGGAGATCACGCTGGACGGGTTGGCGGCGGCCAGGCAACGACTCGCGGAGCTGTGTGGAACGCTGGCGCCGACGCTCGCGGATCGACAGTCACGAATCCGCGAGATGCCGGCCTTCGATGAGCGTCCACCTCGACCTGACACCACGTCGGGCTGAGGCCCGAAGCGCGGAAACGGAGCGTTGCGTGTGCTCCGGCGTCTGGCGGCTGGCTCGCAAGTAGCGCTATAGAATGCCCTGCTCTGCGAGGACGGCCTTCGGCTTCTCAGGTCGTTTCACGCGCGCGGCGAGGTAGCTCAGGCCGGTAGAGCACTCGACTGAAAATCGAGGTGTCGCGGGTTCAAATCCCGCCCTCGCCATACGAAGCCGGACGGGAAGCGGGTCTTAGCCGCCGCTTCCCGTCTCCGTTTCCTCGCCCTCGCTAGCCCCTACTGAATGATGTAGACACGGACGACCAAGCCATCGGTTTTGCGGGTCAGGTCGGCCTCCAGCGCGCGCCGGTTTTGAATCAGCCTGTCCGGGTCATAGACGAGGCCAACCAAGGCATCGCAGGAGGGATGTGCCTTGTAGCGCTCGATGTCGACGATCAGCTCTTCGCCGATCTCCTTCCCCCCGAGGCCCCTTCGCGTCATCTTGGTCTCAACCACGATGCACTCGCCCTTAAGCAGGAAGTCCACTCGCGAGCGGCTTCCGGCCCGCTCCGGCACGTAGTCCTCCGTTCGAACGTCGTCGAAAAGGGCTGACAGGAGAGCGTGGACGATCGCCTGGAGGTCGTACTCGTCCTCGACCACGAAGGGCTGGCGATCTCGCCGCCTGCTCGCAAGCGGCGCCAGGAAGTCAGGGAGTCGTCGGGCGATTCGCTCAAGCAGCTCCAAGTGTCGGCTCGACTGCCCGGTCCCCTCGACCTGCTGCTGGGCCTCGACGAGGATCTGGCGCTGGCTTAAGAACGGGCCTCGGAAGGCGGTCTCAAACGGATTGGACCAGATGCTTGGGAGCAGCGGGTTTGGTTTCTCCTCGTCGTAGAAGGGGCTCTTGTCTCCAGGCGCGCGAAGGAAGTCCTTGATCTTGCTGGTGAAAGTCCCGCCCTCGAACTCATCCCTGAACCGCTCGTGAAACTCATCGGGAAGCGCCTCGATGGCCCGTGCGAACCAGGCGTGGTAGTCGGAGACGATCTGGTCGATCGCCTCGTCGTCGAGGCCGAGTTGCTTCGAGACCTGGATTTCGGACGCCCGCTGTTCTAGGTCACGGCTCTCCGCGATCAAGTCTGCGAATTGAGTCACGGGGCGATGCTAGAGATAGCGACACCACGGGTCTCAGTAGAGACGTCCGACCCGACAAAGGTCGCTCCGGTGGCGAAAGCCGCAGTACTCCTCGAAGCCGGGTACCGGCGCGTGGATCGCTGGCAGCCAATAGGCCGAGCTCGGCACACCCTCCACCTCGCCCAGGCGCTTGTAGGGATCGCGCCATCGCTTGAGTTCCCACGGCAGTCGTCGGATTCTCGAACCGCCTGCAGGGTGTGATTCATCCATCGCACACCAGAGTTCGCTAGCCGCGTAGCACTCCGGCCAAGCGCCGATCGGCCCAGGTGAGCTGCACGAGGTGCTCGGCCAGATCAAGGATCGGCCGGCGCTTGCCGTCCAGCTCTGGGTTTGTCAGTGCGAACTGGGCAAGGCGCCTGGCGAAGTCTGGCTTCGAGAGTCGAAAGCCGGCATTCTTCTTCTCAGCGATCGTCAGGATGACGGAGGCGATGCCCTTCTCCTCATCCTGGTTTCGGCTCGCCTGCTCCCGTGACGCTTCGACCTCAGAAACGTCGAGCGCAAACCTCTCGAGTTGGGTCTCCGCTGCAAAGTCGACGACGACCTGGCAGAGCTCGGCGGTCGTGAAATTGTCGACCTCGAAGTTCTCCTTCCACAGTACGAACTCCGGTGCCGCCCCGGGCTCTTGGCTGAGATCGTTGGCACGGTCAAGTGCAGCGCGCAGAGCCGCGCGTCGGGCATCAGGCTCATCTAGCTGGCGCGCCGCCTGCGCCGCCTCCTCGCGGATTGCCTTGCGTTGGTCATCGCTGACTCCCTCGATGACATCCGCCCGCAGCAGCTCCTCGATCAGCTCGCGAGCTTTGCCCTCGTTGTCAAAGACTAGGAGGAAGTAGTTGGCGTAACCGCGGAATGCGGCGAGCAGACGCTCCGCCTTGGCCGGGATATCTGCACCCCCCATATCGGTCACTGCAATGCCGAGCGTCTCGAACGTCAGGCCGTAGCCCTGATCGAGAATTACGCGAAGCGCAGCAATCTCCGAGTCGCCCTCGCCGATCAACTGAACACGCCAGGGGTAGAGCCCGTATTCCTCGAGCACGATCGGGAGCACGGCGCGATTGCCTCGGATATCGAGGGTCCCGTAACGCTTCTCCTTCAGCCTCGTGCCGTAGGCGCCTTGGAGCTCATCGATGTCGGGCAGCGGGTCAGCACTCCCCAGACGCTGATGCCATTGGCGGATCATGCGGCTCGCGTCGTAGTAGTCGAGAGCAAGACGCGCGTGGCCGCTAAGGCGCTCGCGACTTGGCCGATTCACCTGATCCAGCAGGCCGAACAATGCGGCCGTGGGGTCGATCCGAAGGCCGGCGGAAGCAAGCTGCTCGTAGGTGGCCGCTAGATCGGTTGCCTCTACGCCGCAGTCCTCCGCGAGCGCTCGATAGTCGAGGGTCCTAAGTTGCTCCATTGCCCATTCGGCGGCGTCGTCCGTCAGCCCGGTGATTCCGCTGCCAGTCCACCGGCTTTGGCGTGGCCCTCCACGCTCAAAGGGGAAGAAGACGTTCTGTACCCGTGCGAGGAGCAGCTCGATTGCTTGCCACCCTGTCGCCGCCTGCCTCAACTCCTCTAGCGGCAAGGGATCCGGTGCCGATGCGACCTTGGCGTGTACTTCGTAGAACTCCTTGAGACCGTCGCCGAGTTGACCCCACAGGACGCTGGGACTCAGCCGATCCTGTAGCTCGCCCAGCCAGAACAGCTGCCAGTGGTGGTAGAGGATCTGCGGGTTCGCATCATCCCCATGGATTGACTCGGATTCCGCCCGTAGCTCGGCCCAGGGCCGATAGCCGATCTCTTCACGCACGACGAGGTCCCCATCGTTCAAGCAGGCAGGCTGGTCGTAGTGCCACATGCCGTGTCGGGCATAGGCAACCGGAGTCAAGAGCTCCTCTCGATCGAGGGTCTCCCAGGCATCGCGCTCCAGTACGCCAAAATCGGATAGCCCGCGCTTCCTGACCTCGCCGCGAAGCTT